>CAKZLX010000457.1 GCA_937127265.1 uncultured Pseudomonadota bacterium | reverse complement strand
ACCGCGTCAACTACGGTGAGCATTGCCAATGAACCTCCAACCATTGATTCTGCGGCATTGACACCTGCATATCCAAATGTACATGACACGTTGTTGTGTGCGGCCACAGCAAGTGATGTGGACAGTTCTAACGTGTCGTTATCCTTTGAGTACATCAATGTGACCACGGGCACCATTTACTATCCCACCAGTTTTGCGGACAACTATGCTGAATTGAACATGACCAATCTGGGGCTGAATCCTTATGAAGAGGTGATGTGTACGATTACAGCGACGGACTCTAATGGCGCGACCGATGTTCAGTATTTTTCCACCATTGTCTCGCCATTGTGTACGTTGACCGATTGTGACCTTGCAGTGGATGTTGGAAGCACTCAAACAGAATTTGTGACCGTGGCATCTGGTAGTTTTGAAATGGGATCTCCAAGTACAGAAGTGGGGCGAGGACAAGATGAAACGCCATATACGGTGCAGTTGACGGAAGATATTTGGGTCATGACGACAGAGGTGACTCAAGGGATGTTCTTTGATTTATTGGGCTATGATGCAGCGGATGGATTGAGTACTGGGGATACACTGGGTTCTTACGGTGTGGGCTTAGATTATCCAGCCTATCATGTCAATTGGCACATGGCAGCCGACTTGGCCAACGCGATGACTTTGCAACACAATGTGCTGTTTGGGAGCAATTTACAAGCCTGCTACAGTTGTACAGGAACGGGTGTCACCGTGATGTGTACTCCAACGGTTGACCCTTATTTGTGTTCAGGGTATCGAATGCTGACCGAGAGTGAATGGGAGTATACTGCGCGTGCTGGCGCGGCCGATTCCTATTGGACACCAAGTGGTGGCGGAGGATTGCCGGCGTCTTATGATGTCAATACGACGACTCTGAGCAATGGATTTGCACTGGACAATTATGCATGGTATGCGGCGACGATGAGTGCGAACTACGGTTCTCAATCTGTGGCTCAGTGGATGGCCAATGACTTTGGTGTACATGATATGTCTGGGAATCTTGGAGAGTGGGTGCACGATGAGTATGTGGTGTATCCAACAAGTCTCTCAACGAACCCCATATTCTCGGGTGGTTCTAGTGCTGTAACACGCGGAGGTGCATGGAATGATTCACCGGAGTGGTTGCGTTCAGCCGCACGAAATCCCATGGATGCAACGACTCGATCTGAATTCATTGGCATGAGATTGGGGCGAACACAAACTCAATAAGAGGCTGTCGTTAGTCGTTTAAGCACTCTTTTTCTTCGTAATCAAAGTCAGAACACAGACAAGACCCTTCGTTGTCTTGGTCACCCAGAATCCAATCGGTCACGATCTCGTTTTGACCCTGCATCGTGCTCACAATTTGATTTTTAACCAAGTCAAGGTTGTCAATCTCGCCGACTTGAACATCCATCCAAGTAGCGGTGGTCCGAAGAATGTCTCCTGAAGTGCTGGGGATCATGATGTTCACGAAGTATTGGGCATAGAGTTCAACTTGATCTCCAAGTATGCCACTGGTTTCAGAGGGGCCTTCTAGCCATGTTCGTTGCAATACCATCGATTCACCATCAATGGTGATTTCACGAACCTCTCCCAAACTGACGGAGGTGACATCGACGGCACCTGCCCAACTAGAAACGCTGTCGGTAACGTAGGATAATTCTGTGCACGATCCATCTACAAAGCAATTGGGTTCTTCGGCGGAGGCGTAGATGCGTTCATAGCAGTCATAGGTACCTTCAGAGACTGCCGACCAATCATCAGCAAACATGGTTTGTTTGAGTTCTGTCATGGTGTGGTCGTAAGTATGAGCAACCGCTGCACCGTATAGACTGTCACGAATACTACGTTCCACGTCATCGAGGGCATTGACCGATTCATCTTTGAGGTCGTTTACGGTATAACCTTCTTTGGTACTCTCCAGATTGGTTCCGGTTTCCAACCAGGTTCGGAGATTGATCAGACCGGCTTCCAATTCTCGAGTGTCCTCATCTCCCATGTGGGCGAAAATGTATTCCGATAAGTTTTCCAAATCGGCAGGTGCATCTGGTGGTGGTGTACAGGCACTGGTGCCAAGGACAACTAGTAAGAGAATAGGGTGTTGTAAGGTCTTGATCATGACAGTCTCCAAAAATCATTTCACCATCTGTTTCTACACAGTATAGCACAGGCTCTCAAATAGGTGTTATTAGTCTATTATGCAATTGCCATGAAGGATGCCATGCACAATCACACACAAGAAAACACCCAACACCAATTTTTCATCCATGGTGGCGACAAACGCGGTACCAATCGTTTGTTGTGGGTCGCCATCGGTCTGTTACCAGTGTTTGCTCTAGCTATTTGGTTGCTGGGAGATTTGGGCTTTTGGATTGGTGGTGGTGTGTACATCGTCTCATTGTTGGGTTGCTTTTGGTGGATGGGCTCTGGGCAAGCCGAACGGTATGTGATTACCATTGACCTAGCGACCAAGACTATTGCTGCTACCGATCGTGTGCAGGGGACGACTTTGTGGGAAGATGACTTTCGTTCAGAGTGGTTACAGATTGCCGAGATTCAAGTAGTGTTGAGTGGGGAGACCTATCGACATCCTGCATTGGTTTATGCCGAAGAAAAAGTCGATTTGATCATGGATACGGTTCCTTCCAGTACCCGTGTACTGTTGGGTGTGGGTGAAAAGACAGAAGTGGAGCCTGTATTCCGCAGTTTGAAGGCCTAATGTACTGCAATTGAACGACCTTGTGTTCGTCAATCGGTCAAGTCTGTACTAAAGAGTTGTGGTATATATCAGGAGTTTTTCATGCCTACGTTTCAATACCGTCGCACCATTAGAGAAATTGATCTTGACTTTCTTGGTCATGTGAACCACGCCAATTATTTGTCGATGCTGGAAGAAGCGCGTTGGGAGATGCTAGCCGAACGGGGCTTTGGATTAGACGCTTTGCAAAAAGCCATGATTTCCCCCGTGATTTTGGGTGTGAACATTCAGTATAAAAAAGAGATTCGCAACCGTGAAACGATTCGCATCGAAACCCATACCACAGATTCCAGAGAGAAAGTGGGCGCCTTGAAACAAGTGATCTACAAAGAGAATGGACAGGTTGCGGCGACGGCAACGATTACCTATGGGGTGATGGATTTGCAACAACGCAAACTGATTGAACCACCAGACTATTGGATTCAGGCGATTGGTCTAGAATTGGATGATGGGCAGAAGAATTAGTCTACGGTTCATTAAAATTCTAGAGGTGGCACGGTGGGTTCGATTGCTGTATATTATGGTATTCTAAATTGTCTATCTGGGATTGCTATGTTGTTTTTTCTATCATCATTTTTTGCCTGTCAAGTCATGGACAGTCCGGGGCAGGTATTTACCCCTGTTACTATCGTAGAAGAGCCTGTTCAACCGGCTGTAAGTAATCAAGATGTTGATGGCAATACTGAAAATACAGATAAAGAGAACGAAGCAGCCATTGACCCCTTGTTTGCAGATCCTCAAGAAGAGATCATACTTGGTGGAGAAGTCCCGGAAAACGAGGTTGTAGAAGAGGTTGTTTCAGTCGAAGATGAAGCACCAAGACCCGAAATCTCTCCGGATCCCGCGGTTGTAAATCTACCGACACCCCCTGTTGCCCCGACATCTTTTCGTAAAGCCACAGTGAAAGACGGATGGCGACCAACCTTGATTGGTACTTTGATGGAAGGACCAACACCTCGGGCGATTTTGGCGATGCCAAATGGTGATGAAAAGGTCATTCGGGCTGGTGATATGTTGTCTGATGATGGTGTGGTGGTGATGGCAATTGGTACCAATTATGTCGAATTGGCGGTCATTCGCAGTGCTGAAGGGCGAGCGCAAATCGAAAACTTGACCTTGTCTTCACAGTTTCAATAAGTCATTGTGATAAACGCTGTATACAACGGTACAGACAATCCTTTGCTCGAATCAATATGTTTGACCGAACAAGGGATTGTTGTTGTTTGTGAAATGATTATCCTTCAAAGCCATCACCTTGACGTCCCTCTACGGTGATGGTGTTGGAACTGTTACCATCCTCGTCGACGATTTGAAATTTAATGGAGATGGTGTTTGCTGCATCACATCCAGTTCCTACTTGGGTACTGAATGGATAAGAGGAACATTCCAAGGTGTCCCAACTACAGGCAGGATCGACGGTGTGCGTGGCGATACCGTTGCTGTTGAGAATCTCAATGGCACCCATTTGTAAACGGGGAACGGTTTCTACACCTTGCGGATCGTCAAAGGTAAACTTGAAGCCCCACTGTTCTCCTTCAGTACTTTCTCCGGGGATGAAACACCATGCATCGGCAGCACTGATGATTGGGGCATTGGGATCTACCTCTTCCGAGGGGTCGGTATTGTCAAACAAACTGTCTGAACCCTCGGTGGCAGTATCTGTGGCTTCAGATCCTTTTTCTCCACAGGCCAAGAGTGTCAAAGAAAGAGAGAGTACTGTAAAGAACGGCATGATTGGACTCCTAAAATCGATATTTGGAATTGTAGATGGGAGGGGTTACACTAATAACATTATCAGTTCCCACCTTCATATTGTAATCTCTACCACAAACATGTCTATTCATTTATCCGATTATCGCCGTCAATCCTTTGAAGAACTGGTAACGCAGGCCTACGATGATGGCTTTGACAACGCCGGTCAGTTTACACCCGCTGAATTGATCTTTGAAATGGTCTGTGCTCGTGCCAATGAAAAGGCAAACAGCGGAAAACGTGTGGAGATCACAGCAGATGGGTTGTTGGAGATCTTATCGGATGGCTTTGGTTTCTTACGCAGTCCGGTCTCTCATTTTGCAGCTGGTGCTGATGACATCTACGTTTCTCCTGCGCAAATCCGACGGTTCAATTTGCGAACCGGTGATTGGGTGCAGGGTACTATTCGTGCTCCCCGTGATAACGAACGCTATTTTGCTTTGCTTCGGATTGAAGAAGTCAACGGCCGTTCTCCTGAAGTGGAAAAGAAACGCCTGTCTTTTCTATCCCAATCTTTGGAACTTAAACCCAAAGAGTGTGTGGATGTGCCTGAGGTGCTCACCGATGTACGATTGGGACAACGGATTTTGGTCCAACTTCAACCAAAACAACACCCTGCGCCCGCACTTTTTTCACTGCTCAAATCCTGCGGTAGCGTAGTGATGGCTTTGTTGAATTATGCGACGGAAGATGCTGCCGTATTACAACGGGCTTGGCCAGAAGGGGTTACCCAAGGAAGAATGTTGTTTTCTGCAAAGGGCAGTACCTCTGAAGATCACCTCCAACGATTGGAATTAGCCATCGCCCGTTCACAACGATTGGCTGAACAGTGTCAAGATGTTCATTTGGTGATTGTCAATGCCAATATCACTGCCACGGCGACACGGTTTGTGACTGAACAACAAGGAAAGCACGGTGGACAGAGTTTGGGTGTGGAAAAGGTACTTTCTGTCCTCTCCAAAGCCCGCAATCTGAAAACGACTGGTTCACTCACCGTTTGGATGTGCGCACACCAACAACGAACGGACTATGAACAGTCAGTGTTGCAACAGGTGCAGTTTGAAGTCGAGCATCGGGTGCAAGTCACTGATGATGGCTCGTTTAAAACAGTCGATTAGCTAGGTTGTCATCCTCCTCGGCTTCTTCGTTTCATCCTATGATATTTCTGTTCTCTGGGCACGAACGAAGTGTTGGTGAGAAGCTGATATTTTGAAAATGATATGGATTGTTGAATAAGGAGAATGAAATGCAGAAAAGTTTAGAAGCGTTGTCGATGCGGATGGAAGAATTGGATCGGACCTTGATGGATCCATCGGTGGCTAGTGATGGTAAAAAATTGCGAGAGGTCACCAAGGAACGTGCCCACTTGGAACCGATCGTTGCGTTGTGGTCTCGTTTGGAAGAGTGTCGCGAAGAGTTGGTTGAAGCCAATGAACTGGCCTCGGATCCAGAAATGGCAGAGATGGCAGCGGAAGAAATCCAACTATTGAACCAAGAAATTCCCAAACTTGAACAACAATTGCGCTTGGCCTTAATCCCTGCAGATCCTTTTGAGGGAGCGGATATCATCTTGGAGGTTCGCGCGGGAACGGGTGGGGATGAAGCCGCCTTGTTTGCTTACGATCTCTTTCGGATGTACACCCGTTTTTGTGAAAAGAATCGTTGGAAAGTCGAAATTCTATCCTCTAATTTCATTTCGGTCGGTGCTACTGGAAAAACCCAAGTCGGATATAAAGAAGTCATTTGCCAAATCAGTGGTGGTGAGGCCTATCGCTATTTGCGTCACGAATCCGGTGTGCATCGGGTGCAACGAGTACCCCTCACCGAAACGCAAGGTCGGGTACACACTTCAGCGGCGACTGTTGCCATCATGCCTGTTCCCGAAGAAGTCGAAGTGGACATCAATCCCAACGATTTGAGAATTGATGTATTCCGTGCCAGTGGCTCCGGTGGTCAGCACGTCAATACCACAGACTCGGCTGTCCGGATTACCCACCTTCCAACAGGGGTGGTGGTACAATGTCAAGACGAGAAATCTCAACATAAAAATAAAGCCAAAGCGATGAAGGTTTTGGCCGCACGATTGCTTGAAGCCCAACAACAAGCGGCTCACGAAGGGTTGGCAGAACAGCGTCGTCAACAGGTGGGATCCGGTGACCGTTCCGAGCGTATTCGCACCTACAATTTTCCTCAAAACCGAATCACCGACCATCGAATCAATCTCACCCTCTACAAGCTGGATCGAATCCTCGAAGGTGATGTTAACGAATTGGTAGATGGACTCAATGCCTATATGCAGGAGAAGCTAATTGAAGAGCATGTCGGGGACTCTTTCTAAAAGAACTAAAAGTGGATTTGCGTTGTCGTATTCTTTGTCTGACTTCGGTTCTGTGTGCTCGGATACTAGAGTATACCTCGCACTCAGCCCCTGTGTTGTTCTTTGAATTCGCCATCCACTCTCCACTTTGAA
>CAKZLX010000456.1 GCA_937127265.1 uncultured Pseudomonadota bacterium | reverse complement strand
TTTTTCAACGAGTGTGTCATAGTCTAAGCCACCTTCCAGAGCGGTGTACTTTTCCTTGACCAACTTTTCAGGATTTGAGGTTGCTTCAGAAAACTTGGTAATTCCAAAACCGGCGATCGCACCGAAAATGACAATCCAAAACCCTGGAATTCCCAATGAGCGCTCGCCAACTGTTCGTGTTGCAAAGACCAAAGCCAACACCCAAAACAAGGCAAACAGCCCACCAAAACCGATGATAAGATAAACCATGTACACTCCAAATTTGAAACGATTACACTGACAGCGTCCAATGCGCTTAGTTGCTTGGCAACGTAAAGAAAAGACAACACATCTTTAATCTTTCCATTGTTAAAATACAACCAGAATAGATATTTCCTTCACCATATTAACGTGCTGGACAGATTGTGATTGTAAAACTTTTGACAAGTTCGCTGACAATTATTCACAATGTTGGATGCCACCAATAGTATCTCCCACTTTTATCGATTTGCTAGAAAACCAACCTTGATTGACTTCCAAGGCAAATTGGGCAGGATAAACTGATGGAACGCCTTTGGTGGATAGCGGAACCATATCAGCGATATGGACAATCTTACACTCGGCATCAATGTAAGCAATACTTAAAGGTATATGGGTATTTTTCATCCAGAAAGAGCGCTCTTTGGCTTCTGGGTAGACAAAGATCATTCCCTTGTCTATTTCCAGTGACTTTCGATACATCAACCCCAACTGACGCTCATGCAACTCGTCTGCCACCTCGACTACCATTTCTTGTGCACCAATACGAATGGTTTGGGTAGGTAACATTTCTTGTGCAAACGCAAAGGCAAGTGTCCAAAACATCCACATATTGAATCCTCACTGGCATCACCTATTCATATAGGTCTTACTTCAACACTTTATTCCTTTAACACAAGATTTGAAATCCTCTAAGAAGTAGAGTATTTTAGAGGGGTGTGCTATAGTCATGAAAATTACCATTTCGCTCAACAGATAAGGAGTATACAATGATGTGGTTCAGTTTATTATTTGCCTGTGGTGACAAGTGCCCCGAAGGCTACGAAGTCAACGATGAAGAAAAAGCCTGCTACCCGATTGAAGACGGCAACGACTCCGACACCAATAGTACCGACACAGGTAACACTAATCCAGATGACACTGCGGATACAGATATCGAAGACACCGGCGATGAAGCTATCGATCCCTTTGATTCTCTTGACACATTAAATGGTAAAATCATCATCCCCGGCTTGTTTGAGGGTCGACTAATCCCAAGAAATGCCTTTTGGTATCAAGTAGATGACAAAGCACTGGTATACATGACCGCTAACCGTTCGGCCACCTGTGAACTGGTTGCCAATCATCTCAATCCAGATGCCACGGCGATGGACCCCAGTGATTTATTCATTTTGGATCACTGTAACATGGGAATCGTTTTGCATGATGTCAACGATTTATCCTCGGCCTCCTACTTCAGTGAGTGTACCTTTGGTAGCGGTTCTTTCTCTCAACAAGGTGCCACTTGGAAATGGACTGGAACGGATGAAAACGGAATCAATGCTGAATATTTTGTCGGTGCGGGATTGGTTGGTGACACCTTTGATTGGATGACGGATGGAGACCGCATTGCCGTCGATGTAGCCGTTACAGAATGGGCAGGAAACTTCCCCTATTCCACAACCGATGCCGATAACGATGGTCGTCCGGACTACAATACCTCCGGAGCCGTAGGGACAGGTAGTGGATACATCATCGCCGGTGAATGTGCAGCTTTGACGGAGTCCACCTACTTGCGTCAAGATTCAAATCCAGAATAACGAATTGTTATCCATTGGATTGAGGCCACTGTTCTTGGGTAAGAATGGTGGCTTCTTCAATTTGACCCACAAAATCACCCATTGAAAACAATGAAGCGAAGGAACGCGGGGTACGCACAACAGAAACCCCTTCGAGTCCCTCCTCGTTGGCAACACCATTAGAGCGATCGATAATGTGTGCCATCAAGGGCTCTGTTTGATTGGACCGCACTGCTTTCCATTGTTTCACCCCAATCCGATCGGCGAAACCACCATCTTGATAGAACGCACCTTCGAAAGGCATTGGACAGAACATATAGGGAACAGCACAAGATGCTGCGATTGCATCCACCAAATTGCCTTCGGTAACCATGATGGCTTGACGGTCCATTGTACACAATCCCACACCAAATGGAATTGGCAAGTCTTCAATGCGTGATGGCAACACCGAACGAAGTCGCTCTTTGAAGGTATGAAACTGAAATGCACCTTTCCAAATCTGCCAATGAAAATCAATTACGTCGAGTGGTCTCGGAACGTGCAACAAATCAATCATGTCCTCTTCACTACACCCATTTGCCCACAGAGCACCAACCACAGATCCCGAAGATGTACCACAGATCCCAGTCACCTCAATCCCTTTCTCAATACAAGCACGTCGAAAACCAATGTGTCGCGCAAATGCCAAGAATCCACTGGAAAGTACGATGTCCATCTTACACCTCTGTAAAGAAAACCCAAGATCGGTTACAGTGTGACCATGATAACACGTGAATGGTTAGAAGTCTGTGGACTGGCTTTATTGTGGAGTATCATTCCCATGTGGGAAGCATTGTGGACTGGCCAAATTGCCGGTTCTCCCTACACCGACTTATATTCAAGCGTGTGGTCTTTATGGGCGACTGAATCTTGGTGGGGCACTTGGAACAACCAATGGTTCAACTATCCATCTGGACAGCCATGGTCACCCAGCACCTTATTTTGGGGAACGGTACTCATTCCGTTGAAACAAGTATTCTCTATCAGTACGCTGTACAACATCAGTTTGTTGAGCAACCGTATCCTGAGTTGCCTAGCCTTCTACTTGGCTGGACGACAGTGGAATCAAAGTCATCAGTGTGGACTGTTGTGGATGATTGCAATCAGTATGACACCTATGATCCATGGTTTTGCAGTGGAAGGGATTCTAGAGGGTACTCAACTGTGGCCGTTGGGACTTTGGCTTTGGTCGATCAAAAAACATTGGAAAGCCAGTGTATTCTTTGGGGCACTGGTGCTCATTAGCAATTGGTATTGGGCACTTTGCTGGGGAATTATCGGACTCATCATCGGTTGGAAGCACAGACGCATCTGGCTAATTCAAGCCGGTAGTGTTCTGGTATGCCTCCCTTGGATACTTCACTTTCTATCATTTCAAAAGAATGGAGTATCTTTAGATCCATCGGTCTATCGGGCTATGGGCTTTCAAATGGGTATACCAACACCAAACCTACTCTCTCCACCAAACCCTTTCGCTATCAGCAACTATCTCGGTTGGATATTTCTTGGTTGGGCGGGATGGAACTATCGAAAGCAATGGTCAAGACAAAGTCAATGGCTTATCGGACTGGGTCTTCTGATCTCATGGGGATTCCCTTGGATGCAAAACATCCCGATTGTTGATTCCTTACGCTTTCCATATCGGATCCACTTGTTAACGCTAATTGGACTGTGCTGGGTTTGTCGATCGTTATCACTCCGTTATATGCGTCCCCTGCTCTATTTGATGTTGCTTGAAAACCTATGTCTATCCGGTATTGACTGGAAGATACCCAGCAGTTCGTCAAAGGTTCCTGATTATACCACCCAAGTAGACGGACCCGTCTTGGAACTACCAGGTCCACTGTCTCGAAAACCTGGAGAATTCGATCCCTCTCGACCACGCATGAAGTATCTCCAATATTACCAAACTCAACATCAGCAACCCAGTCCATGGTCGTTACACTTCAATGGTCTGATCGAAGGTTCATCCTGTTTTTCAGAAACCAGAATGATCGACCCTCATGCTACGGACAGTGAACAACGACAAATATCCAACCCCAAATGCTGGGATCGGGTACAATGGGTAGTCATTCACACTGCCAACAGAGATTTGGATAACACTTTACAGAGCCTGAACTTTCATCTGGTACAGCCCTACAATGAAGAATCACCTGCCCTGTGGAGGCGCTGAAATGACACCACTCCACCCATCACTTGTAAAGCAATTTCAATCCAACGTCCAAACGCTTTTGATTGTGGCCAGTACAATCGAGAAATGTGCATGGTTACATCAACAAATTCCAGATCAGGTCTCCGTTTGGTTCAATATCAGCACCTCAGATACCCATGGTCAATTTGCTATACACGCCTTAGGGTTTGATCGACTAATCAGTTGGATAGATGACACCATTCAAGTATCCAGCCATCAAGGATATCTGTGCCAAATTACAAATGTATCGTTGTCTGATACTATCGATACAACCAAGCTACCGAAGCCCCTGCAATCGGATCTGCTCTTTCAAAATATTGCGCAACGATACCGGCAAACGCTACAACAGAATTTCTCGGGGCTAGACAATGTGCCATCACCCACCTTGCCACCACTGGAACACCAACTTGCTTTGCAAGTGTTTCCAACGATAGCCTTTGACAACACCTACTACTTACACCCTCAAAAAGAAGGATGGGCACTGCAATCTCAAACCAACACTTGGGACAATTCCGACCTCTTTATCGAACTGGCTAAACAATACCGTAAACGAAAACGGGGAGCCGTTTATATTCATCAAACGTTTGATATCGAGACTTGCGAAGCATGGATTCACACCTTTGAGCAAACAAAGGATACCCATCACCAGCAGCCTTTTATGATCTTGAAAGAAAACGGTGCTTGGATTTTACCTCAAGGTTATTTTCCCTTTCACGATCCACTGCATCAACTACTGGCAACCATTAGCATTTGCCAACAGGTGATGAAGAACGGGCACCAAAACTAGTCCAAGGTCAGAAGCAACTCGCTTTCTTGGGCATTATCACAATATCCCAGCAATTTGGAACCTTCTTTCTCCGTCGAAATGACAAAATTCTCACCATTGTCACAGGCAAATTCAAAGTCGACACCAGAACGATTAGCGGGACCTGTCACTTCGCAATTCACGATCTCATCTTGACCACTACCATTTTTGATCGTCATAAAAGCGGTGCCTTCAATCTCACCACCCTTACTCGAATCAACATCAATAACGAATTCTCGTGCCTCACCAGTGGCTGCATTTTCACAAGCACCTTCCCAATTTCCTGCCCAAGAACCACAAGCCATCATAAACATCAAAAACAACATACTGCCTCCACACTGTCTCTTTCCTACTTACCTTTTCTGATCCGAAATGACCATGTAAAAAATATGTTTGTCAAAAAACTTTCCCCTATCAAAATTGAAAATTTTGGTATACTGATAGAAAGGAAAATACAGATGGAACCAATCAAACTTTCAATCGAACAACAACAACAAGTTGAACAAAGCCTCAGCCTGGTTGAGGGAGTTATTCAGTGCCAACGCATATCAGAACCCACGCCTCAGCAAATCCAATACTCCATTCAACGTGCCATTGAAATGGCGCAACAGTTTGAGGCTGATAAATATTTGATTGATGCCCGTGGAACATTGCCACCAACCGCTGAACTCAGACAAGTACTTCGACTATTCTTGAAGAACTTTGTTGGTCATTTCGAGGCCATGGCAGTGATCTTGGACGAAAACCCAACCCTGCAAGTCAGTACCAAGTTCATTTTTCACAAGCACGACATTCCCGAAAATATGCGATTCCAAGTATGTCAAAGTATCGCTGAAGGCATGCGATTTTTGAACCAGCCATCCTAAATTATCTGTTAGTGTCGCCGCCTGCGAACCAGAATGCCATAGACTCCCAGTAATGATAGCCAACCGGTTCCTTGACTACTGTTGCAACCACCACAACCAGACTGATTATCTTGTTCCAGAATAATTGGTCCTGCGGTATTTGGGGTATCTGCTTCATTGGAAGGTTCGGCTGAAGGTTCTGTACTTGGTTCATTACTCGGTTCAACCGAAAGTTCATTACTTGGTTCCGTTGAGGGTTCACTACTTGGTTCAACAGAGGGTTCACTTGACGGTTCGGTAGCGGGTTCGGTAGCAGGTTCTGTACTCGGTTCATTACTCGGCTCCCCACTTGGTTCAACCGATGGTTCATTACTCGGCTCCGTTGAGGGTTCACTACTCGGCTCCGTTACACAATCTTCGTCTAGTTCAGCATCACAATCTTCATTTCCACCACCACAATCATCAATCAGAACCCCCGGATGGATAGTCGAATATTGGTCTTCACAATCCGTTCCT
>CAKZLX010000455.1 GCA_937127265.1 uncultured Pseudomonadota bacterium | reverse complement strand
CAGGTGTTTTTCACCACTAGAAATCAAAGTAAAGCGGACGCTCTCATTCAGGAGCATCAGTTAACAGCAACGCCCTATATGGTGGACTTCTCCTCGCTTCAAAGCGTTGCTGACCTCGCCAAGAGGCTTCAAACAGACCTGCCCTCTCTCGATATTTTGATCAACAATGCGGGTACTTGGCAAATGGAGTTTTATGAAACCGATGACGGGTTGGAAATGAACTTTGCAGTCAATCATTTGGCGCCGATGCTGTTGACACTAGAACTATTGCCCTTACTACACAAAGCACCCGCAGCCAGAATCATCAATACCTCCAGTGGTGCCCATCGCCGAGACATCTTACAATTTGAAGACTTGGAATTCCGCAATGGAGAATACAACGGGATCTACACGTACTCCCAATCGAAACTATGCAACATCCTGTTCTCTTTACATCTCAAGACGCTTATAGAATACACCTCCACTACGGTCAACACCGTACATCCGGGTTATGTACAGTCCGCCCTGTTCGAGAACATGAATCGTCGAAGTTTCGAAGGTGTACCTTCGGCCTTTGAGGGTGCTCGTAGTGCGATCTATGCTGCTGAAGCACCTGAACTCGAAGGCGTATCTGGCAAGTATTACTTCAAAGAGGCAGAAGAACCTCGTTTGAGTGAGTTGGCACAGAATCCAGTGGCTGCCGAGACCTTGTGGAATAAAAGTATGTCCTATTTGAAACCGTTTGTATCCGGCTAACTTTTCGAGCATCATAGGCTTTCCAACGTTCTGCCAAATCCAATTGACGTTGCGCCAACTCTTCCTGGCGCTCTCCTGCTGCACTCGATACCATCGAAGAATCTAAATCATCAAAACAACCAAAAAACAACAACACAATCATCATATACCATAGTGTGCACTAAATTAGATTATCACACTTCTAAGATTTCCTATCGACGAAGTACTTATTTCTACCCTATGTTGATACAGTACATTGATTAGATTTCTCTCCAGCATTGGAAATATCGACAGCATGAGAACCCGAAATTGCCAAAAAAAATCACAATTGCGTTAAGTAAACCTCTCTGAAAACACAACGAGCAGATCATGTCAACCACCGATACTACCACAGAGGGCATTCGATATACAGGAAGCAAGCGAGAGATTATCCCTAAAATTCTTGCCCTCATCCAAGAGCATTGTCCAGATGTCAAAACGATTCTCGATGGCTGTGCCGGTACCACACGTGTTTCCCAAGCATTGCGTAAAAATGGCTTCGCGGTCACCGCCAATGATCTAGCAGAATACACCCAAACCTTTGGTCGTTGCTATCTCCAAAACACCAAGCCAGCGACCCATTACCAACCGTGGATTGATCAACTGAACAACCTTGATGGTGAGTCTGGCTGGTTCACCAAACACTACGGGGGGGTTATCACAACGCCCGACAAGGAAAATGCGGTCCAGTCGGACGGAAAAAAACGACCGTGGCAAGTACACAACACCCAAAAGTTAGATGCCATCTTAACCAAGATACCCCAGTTCACCAGTGACCCGATTGAGAAGTCGGTCCTGCTCACCAGTGCAATCTTAGCCATGGATAAAGTTGACAACACCATGGGGCACCAGGTTGCCTATTTGAAAAAGTGGCCCAAACGCAGTTATGACCCAATTCATTTGGTGGTGCCTTCACTAATTCCAACCGGCAAACCTTGTCAGATCAGTCAACGAAGCATCTTTGACATTCCAGAATACTATGACCTGATCTACCTCGACCCCCCTTACGGCACAAACAATCAAAAGACCAAAACCACCCGTGTTCGCTATCGTTCCTACTACCATTTGTGGACCACCGTCTGTCGGAATGACCAACCAACGCTACACGGCGCGGCTCTCCGACGCCAAGATGCGTCTTCTGACGGTTTACCAGGTGCCATATCGGTGTTTGAGAACACCAATCACCAGATCGTATTTGAAGCCACCAAGAAACTAATCGCCCAACTGAATTGTAAATACGTCCTCTTTTCTTATGGAAACAAATCGAAATTGTCCGAAGCAGACCTTCGAGAAATCTTCAATGAATACAAGGTCCTGGCATTTTCGATATTCGATCATAAGGAGAATGCCATGAAAAGTGCCACCACCAACGCCGAATGGTTGGGAGATCAAACCAAATACCAAGAATTTTTGATTTTGGTTGAAAAGGATGTGTCTACATCTAAGGCGTAGCCTCCCTTTACGATAACCTTTTGAATATCTTGATAAATTCAACCGATAGTGATCTATTTTTTGATTTTTCAGTATACTAATCCACGTATTAAAAGGAGATCCCATGAACTGGATACGATTTGGCTATATCAGCCTCTTTATTGCCTGTGGTGAAAAGGCAGACAACCAGACAACTGATACTGCGGACACAAACAATGCTGATGTCTACTGTGAGGGTACCAGTACCCTTCTCTCTGAAGATGCCGATTGTGATGGGGTGCTCACAACTGATGATTGTGATGACAACGATCCAACATCTAGCGTCGTGGCAACAGATGCCGATTGTGACTCGATACCAACGATTGAAGACTGTGATGACAACGATGCCAGTGTGACAAACACCAACATCAATGATGCGGATTGTGACTTGGTGATTACTGCTGAAGATTGCGATGATTCTGATGCCAGTGTAGTCAATACGAATGTGAATGATGCCGATTGTGATGGGGTACTCACGACTGATGATTGCGATGACAACGACGCAATGAGTATTTATGACATGGACTGTGATGGGGTACTCACGACTGATGATTGCAATGACAACGACCCAACACTACTGGCGACCATTGATGATACCGATTGTGATGGGGTTATCGATAGTGTTTGTGAAGCCCTACAAGAACCTTTACAAGATGAAAGTTACTGTTATACGGACGCTGATGGCGATGGCTTTGGAGACCAGATTGACGCAGGAGAAATCGCTCCAGGCTGCTTCTTTGCTTCGGTAACCGGTGAAACATGGGATTATAGTGATATCCACCACTTGTCTGGATTTGAAGATGGGGTGCAAACTTTCTATTTGGATCACGATAATTACGATACCACACCTGACTGGGTTCAAGAAACACAAACCGATACCTTTTGCCCTTCACCTAATACATCTTTGGTAGAGTTCACGTTTACTGGTGGCTGGGGACCAGGTTCGTTTGAACTCTACTATGACAGTGGGTTTGAAACCGAACCTGTTCCTTTACAACCTAGTGGTAGCTTTGTGCACGCTGAAACCTGGCCCAGCACTCACATGATGACCGTTTTTGGTTCAGATTGTGATGATACCGACCCATTTACCTTTCCAGGATCAGCAGAACTGGACTCCACCACCACTTGTATGAAAGATGCCGATGGTGATGGATACGGAGAACCTGTAATACAAACCTGTTTTAGAATGGACTTGTATGATGGAAACTATTTAGGCTGGGACGGCAACAGCATCTCCTTATTGGAAGATGGTGTGGTCATGGGAACCTACTTTCCAGATCACAGCAACAACAACTACACTTCGGTATTTGAACACTGTGTGGCCCTCGAAACCACCCAAGTTGACTTCGTCTACAATAACAACCCCACCCCAGGTTCTGAATGGTTCGAAGGAACCACTTTTGGACTGTGGTACCAAACAGACAGTGGGCTGATTTCTGTTGGTGGTGGTAACGGTTATGGCTCAACTGTTCACACCTTTGAATTTAATGGCGTCTTGGCGACATCGGGTGTACCGTTCTTTACCGAAACTGCACCATTCTCCCATGGTATGAATATTAATGGTGGTACTGATGCCGATGATAGCGATCCCAGTGTACACTAAATGAGATTGACAGAGTCTCAATAGATACCATCTAGATCAGTACAGGTATCGGCAAGCAATATCGATTCAGTATGCTTTGTCCAGCTTGTTGATCACCCTTCCACAAGACCTGATTGTCCACTGATAAGAGTAGGTAACGGTCACCTTCTTTCTCCATTCGAAAAGCGGTCTGCCACTCTGTTGGTAGTGGTTCAGACTTTGCTTGCTCTGCTCGAATGACGCTTAGCGTGACGATCGTTGAAGCACCATCGATGAAAGAACGAATTCTGGGGGTTTCCAAGGTTTCCCGATCAATAGTTCCCAGGGCAATCCGATCTCGTTGAGAAAATGAGCAGAGTGTCTGTGGTTGGCCTTCTGCATCCACAATGGTCAACCGCCAAGGTTCCTCGATCAACAACCAATAGTTTAACTGGGCAATTAAAGCCTCTGTCCATTGATGATAGGTTTTCATTCACCACCCCCCTCGCAACAAAAGGATCAGTGATGAAGAAAACATACTGTACAAAGGGATTATTTGGGAAAAATAACCTGTACTTTACCGGCTCGATTGTATTCTTCGACCAGTAGCAAAACACCCGACCGTTTGACAATCATCGTATCGGAGAAAATCAAATTGTCATCCCAATCCAGTTCCCCCCTTGACTGTCCAAACCCCAATAACCCCTCAGGCACCTCCGAAGCAGACATAATCTCCCAATCGGCGAGCAGTGGCTTGATACCTAGCAAGTCCACACTGCCGTAGTAGACCACTATCACTCTCGTCTCTGACTCTTCGACTCGAAAAGGCATCCGATGGTCCCGTAACCACCCCCAAACCGTTTCGACCTCGTTGGGGAGGGCTGGCAATGAGTGAACCAAAGACACGTTGAGCTCCGATACAGTTTGTTGACAATCTGGACAGAGTAGCGTAAAACCATCCAGTGAAGTCAGTTCCTCGGCAAAACAGTCACATTTATCACAACCAGTCATTGGGCACCTCCAGTAGATTGTGTTTCCAGTTCCGGATCGACCCACAATTGGGCCTCCATTCCATTGATGTCATCATAGATCAACCGCAGGGTGGCTCTATGTTCTTCGGAGACATATTCTCGGGCTTGGCCACCAGCATCACAGGCAAAAGAAAAATCACCTTCTAGATCATCAATCCACTCTCGTCGTTGACGCACAAATGTCTGATCCAAAGTTCGTACGTATGAACCAATAGTCCCATTTCCCCAAGCAACTTTAATGTAGAGACCCGTTTCATCAAAGGTAATCTCTTCAATGGCAGATTGATACAGTCGTGCAATAATAGGATGTAGGGCTTTGGGCATATCGGCTAACACCTGCTGCTTGTAGACACAGGTGGTACAATCGGTGTCGGTGACCGAAGCAAATTCTACATCTGGATAGTATTCGGCACAATCATGACACTGCTTGTCTTCCATTTGATTAAACAAACTGTAAATACGCATGGGTTTATTGTACCGTAAGACCTCCAATGAGGGCAGATGCACCTCAACTGGTTGAATGATTTCAGTGGTTTCCAAGTCCTCCAAAATCAACATCAATTTTGGGGCATAATCTGCAACACCACCTTCTACAGTCCTTAATTTTTTGGGAATCTCATCCCATGAGCGATAGACAGGCATTTTGTCAGACACAAAAATATGCATCAAATCACCTTTTCCTAAAAAGTTAGACCGTTCAGCATCCCAACGGAAACCAGCGATCATTTTGTTGTCCCAACGATTGTGTCTGGGATTCTGGATGGTCACTTTGGTTTTGTGAGACAAACGATGTTCCAGTTCCTGAAAGGTTTTCGGTTGGACA
>CAKZLX010000454.1 GCA_937127265.1 uncultured Pseudomonadota bacterium | reverse complement strand
GCAACCACCCTTCACAATCTCCTTCATTCGCCACCAGTGACCAGTTCCGTGGACGATGAGAAGACAGTTGAGACATCGTATATCCTCGACCAGTACAATCCAATACCACATTCCCAACCTGTTCCGACACCAATCGACCAGTGCTCCGCCAGTCTTTGGGCTGATCCAAAGAATTCAAGTCGGGCGCCGACCATAGCCAATTCCCTACCATGATCAAGCCCACACCACTGAGCCATTTTGTTTTCTCTCCCTGCCAAAGCCCATCGAGACTGACCACCAACAGACCCAACCAAAGCCCCAAAGTCCAAAAAAAGTATCGCGGTGGTTGCCACACCCACAACGAAAGCCCCATTGGAACAATGACTACAGATAAACCAAGCAGCCATTTGGGTGTCTTGGAAAATCCGAGTCCCAAAACAATCACCCCCATCAGCCACAAGGGAGGCAACAATCCCCAGGCTAGCCAAGCACCACAATTCCCCACCAACATCGACAGAGCACAATCTATATTCAACGACCACACCGCTGGTGACACCGATTGGCAAGTCTCGGCAATGATTCGTACATCTTCTATGGGAGGAAAAAGTTGTTCTGCCATATTTGGACGAAAGAGATAGGTCCGTTGCAATTCCAACTGTGTCCACAGAGAATGAACGGAAATCTGATATTGGTTCAAAAATAGATGTTCTGCAAACAAAGAACCACCCCATCCCAATGCCAACCAGACCGATAGGCGCCACTGCTTAGAAAGCAACAGTGCCAACAAGGACACCGAAACCAACCAAAGCGTACGACCATCCAACCACAGTCCCATGGTTCCAAACAACCAAGTCAACATCGCACACGCCACCGTTTGAGGACGTTCCAACAAACGGACAGTCAACGCAGCCAACATCGCCACTACACCACCCCACAACAGATAAGGATTGATCCAGTCCCGAGCATCTTGCACCAAGGGGTGGGCTAGCCACAGTACAATCCCTACCACAGTCCACCAAGTCTTTTGACGAGGCAAACCAACCAAGGCAAAGGCTCCCAGTCCTAAAAACACACCAACGGCATTGAGTATTCGTGCCGAAACAGCATAAGAATCCACCGCAAACAATCCCAGCAAGTATGGGTAGAGCGGATGTCTCCAATCAGGATACGTCAACGTAGCGTCCCAGCGCCAAAGGTACTCCGCACCCATGATGTACTGCGACCAATCTGCCCCTCTTGGATAAAAGGGAACATCAATACTCAACCACCAAATGGCATACAGTACAGAACATCCCATCGCAATGTAGGAGGCATAGGCAGAATAGGATTTTCCAGACTCCACGTCATCGTCTCAAATAAACTCGTTGTTGCACGGCTCCATCCAAAATATCCACTTTTCCTCTTGGAGTGGGCAGTTCATGAGCCCGTCGTATCAATCCTTGCAATTGTATTCCTTCCTTGGTGAGCACAATATCATCCAAGACCATAAAAGCAAAGATTGCCGCCGACAATAGGGAGTCACCATCAACCAAGGCTCCTTTGCTTTGATGTTGTACCGCTGGCAATGCCCCCGTACTCGAAGCAAAACGCGCCAAGGCATCCACGGCGTCGACAGTTGGGTCTAGTTGTTTACGCAAAGCAAGCCACATCCCTGTTTTGGCAATGTGTGCCCCGCCCATCGATAAAATACCGCCATTGTGATGCAACACC
The DNA here is from genome assembly GCA_937127265.1 of uncultured Pseudomonadota bacterium. GTDB lineage: Bacteria > Myxococcota_A > UBA796 > UBA796 > UBA796 > CAJWHX01. The sequence continues at coordinate 1,639 of CAKZLX010000454.1, read as the reverse complement.
TGCGAGAGGAAATCAATCGTTTCTTGCATTGCCGGTGTTTCTAAAGGAACCAGTTTCAACCACCCCACAGCCAATAACGCCGCCGAAGAACCATCCGCTGAACGATTGTCTGTCGGCGACCACGGAGCAGGACCTAACATCTCCAACAATTGCTCTTGGGCAATCGCACCCGCCAAAGCCCATCGTTCATGGCCAACATCCATACCGCGCAAAGCTCTCGAGGCATTCAGTAAGGCAGCCACGCGCCAAATCTCACTCCATCGCAACGATCCATCTTCACCAAACAACCGTTGCCCACCCGCACCACAGACACCATCTGCCAATCGGTCAAGTACCTTGGTCATCATTGGAAGATGCTCGATCAACCAAGAACGTTCACGGGTCCACATTCCGTACTCACAGGCCGCCCAAAGTAAGATCGAAGCCGACTCAGAATCCAACACCGTATCTGGATTTAAGCCCCTCAACCAACGCCCCAATCGTTGCCCAGCGATTTGTACAAACCCCAAACGCGCCAGTGCCAAAGCCGCCAAACAGCCCTCATAATCTAGTTCACCGACTTCGCTAAGCAAACGTTGTTGTACACGCTCAAACAAGGCTTGGTGTGCTGACAGTTCCATTTCTGCACCCGTCGCCAACAATGTTCGACGGTCCTCCACCGCTCCCAACCACAAACTTTTTGGGCTACTCCGTCGCAAGGCACTTACCGTTTGGGAGGGATGCACCACCGCCATCGCTGATAGAACATCTCCCTTTTTCAAAGACTGACGGTGAATTTCCATACCCGAACAATGTCCCGCCGAACAACTGGTCTCGATTTGTCCGACAAACCTTCCGTTTCGACCACTACCATCTTGACACTGTTTCCAAATATCCGGCTCACCATATTTTGACACTAGAAATGCATTACCTGAGGGTTGACTGACCACAAAGGGTTGCTTATCGACCATCCACATTCCATCCCGACGACGTTCCAGATGAAAAATGGGGTAAGCGCCATCGAGCTCCATCGGACGAACCACCATTGCCAATTGGGCGGCACAGTCTTCCAACGCCCGTACGCGGTAAACAATCGTCCACGGTAAGCGTCCTTTGGCGTCTCGTCCCAAGGATGAAGGAAAATGCAACAATTCCAACTGCAACTTCCCCGCCTGCATGATGGTTTCCACACCGTGTCCATCTTCGGTGATGCTTTGTCGGATGGGGCTCAAACGATTCGACAATGGCAATTTCCCTGCACAATACCAATCATCCCCATCAGAACACCAAAAGGTGACCGATGGGCCATTCAGGGGAGAAAACCAGCCCCACGGATCGACATAAGCCGTGGAAGTGTCTTTGTGACCACCATCACTCAACATGGTACATTCACGAGCGAACAAGGACATCAACACCGAAGTCGGAGGCCAAAAGGAAGCATCGTTGGGGTCTAACTGCTTAGACAGAGAACGTGGCATCGGCACATTGATTTCAGATTGCCACAAACGGGCAGTCAACATTCCTTGACTCAACTGAACGGTTTGCATCCAATTGTCGATGCTATTTTCTCCCAACAGGCCCACCAATGCTCGAGTGCAAGCGGCCCCTTCTTGAACATCTGCACTGCGTTTGAGGAGCTTTCGAATGCGATCTAAGCGTC
>CAKZLX010000453.1 GCA_937127265.1 uncultured Pseudomonadota bacterium | reverse complement strand
GCCTACTTTGAGGCCTGGGGTCAGTTAGACTCTGTGCAGCCTGGGCTTCGGGGCGTGAACTTGAGTGGTTCTCGTGGTTGTCCTTTCACCTGTACGTTCTGTGCAGAAACCTTACACACCATGTTCGGTAGGAAACTCAGACAACGTTCTCCAGAAGCCATCGTCGCTGAACTGGTAGAAATCAAAGCCAAATACAACCTCGAGGCTTTTTGGCTGACCGACGATACCTTTACCACAAATCGAAAGTACGTAGAACGTTTTTGTGATGTACTCGAAGACAGTGGTCTAAACCTACTGCGGGGGTGTACTACCCGCGCAAACCTCATCCCAGAGTACTTGATCAAACGCATGCAGGAAGTTGGATTGCGTAAGGTCGGCATCGGACTGGAATCTGCCACCGAGAAAATACGGGAGGGAGTCTACAACAAGGAAGTCTCGGACGTTGAGGTATCAGAAACGGTACACAATCTTCACAAGCATGGTGTGCAAACCTTGTTGTTTTTGATGATTGGTGCGCCTTCTGAGACCCGTTTGGATATGTTGAAGACCATCCGTCTTGCAACCTCTTTGCCGGCGACAGAAGCCTCTTACAGCCTCTTTGTGCCCTTGCCGGGAACGGAGGTCTACAATCAAATGCTTCGTGATGGTTATACTTTGTCGGCTGATCCAACGGATTACGACTATTACGCCAAACAGCCATTCGAACATGAACTATCACGATTTGAATTACGCATGTGGCAACGGTTGGGATATGCGCGTTTTTACGCCTCTCGCAAACGATTGCCAAGTTTGATACGCATTATACAAAGCGACAAGGGACGCCGTTCTCTCCGCCGTAAACTGAAACGAATATTGCCAATATTTTGATAAAAGAGTGTACATATGAAAGGAACGTCTGATTTTCTACTGTTAAATCCTCCGGAACGATTACGCGTTTGGGCAGGCATCGCGGCTGACCAGAGCGCTGGAGTTTATTGCTTCCCTCCTCTCGGTTTGATGTACGTGCAAGCCTACGTGGAAAAAATGTCAGATTACGTGGTAGACATTTTGGATGGGGTGGTTGGTAATCAGGATTATCCAGAATATGAGGAAAAGTTAAAACAGTACAATTTGGATATTGTAGGAATTAGTTGTCTGACTCACAGCATTGCCGATACCCAGATGACCGCCAACATTGTGCGCAAATTGAACCCCAATGCCCTCATTGTTTTGGGTGGTCCACACTGTGAGATGTTTCCAGAATACGCTATGGGGATGGACAATGTGGATGCGATCGTAATCGGTGATGGAGAGCAGGCCTTTCTTGACATTATCAAGTGCGTTGATCAAGGTAAAGACTTTTCAAGAGTTGCCGGTTTGTGGTGGAAGGATTCGACGGGTACGATTATCAAAAACAAAGAGCAGAAAAAACAAAATGATTTAAACTGGCAAATATGGCCTGATAGAAGACGTGTCGAGTACCAATACTACTTCACACCAGGCACCCGTAGTCCATTGGCAACGACTGCTATAACAAGTCGGGGTTGCCCTCACTCTTGTCCTTTCTGTTTAACTTATAAGAAACAATATAAAATCAGAAATATTGACAATATATTGGATGAAATTGAGGACTGTGTAAGTATCGGAATTAATGAAGTTCACTTTGTGGATGATTTATTCTCACCCAATTCTCAATGGGTGTTAAGGTTCTGCGATGCCGTTGAGCGACGAGGGTTGAAGTTCGATTGGGGTTATAAGACAACCATCGCCGGCACCACCCGCGAGCAAATTCGTCGTTGTAACGAAACTGGGTGTACCAAGATACATTTTGGGGTGGAAAGTGCCAACAACGAAGGCTTGGACGCTTGGGGAAAACATTGCGATACCGATGACGTTCACAGAGTCTTCCAATGGTGCCGAGAGGAGGGAGTAAGATCCGTTGCCTATATTATGCTGGCTGGCCCTCACGAAAAAACGATGGAAGATGCGATCAAGAACATTGATGAGATGTTGAAACTAGACGCAGATTACGCGGCTTTCGCTGTCTTCTCACCTTACCCTAACACCGAAAGTTTTGATGAGGGGGCACAAAAAGGTCTATATCCTGCCGACTGTTGGGATCAGTTGATGACTGACCCTCTTTGTGGTGTCGAAGTACCCGTTTCTTGGACAGAACATCTCACCAAAGAGCAAATTCTCGATTTACTCAAGATTGCCCATCGCAAGTTTTATTTCCGTCCAAAATTTATTGCTCGACAAGTGATGAATCTCAAAACCAAAACCGAGTTCAAACGTCTTGCCTCTGGCGCACTGAATTTGGTGAAGATGGAACTGCTTTCCTCCAAGTCTCACGAGGCCCCCGTATAGTATGACCGTACAGTCTGCCCTTGATGAACTTGAACGTTATGCTAAACTGAACGTACGGCACTCCTTGCATCAGTACGACAAGCATGGAACCTTACACTCTGTTGCCCAACAGGCTTTACGAGACGATTCGGATGCTGTCTTTGCTAAACCCTGGGTACCCTGGGATTTTGATATTGGCAACCCCTATGACCATCCAGTGTACCAACAGTTCACTGAACAACAGAAACTGGCTTGGAATCACCTAGAGTGGGCTTACAACTATGAAGTGGTGGCAGCCGGTGAACGGCAAATTATCGTGCTTAACCAGTACGCTGTCCGACAGTATCGCCACATATTGCCTAGTGTAGTCGAACTGGAAGAACGTGAGTCTTTTGAGGAAGTCGATCACGTGGCGGCCTTTCAAACCGGTTTACAAGCCATTTATAACCGTTATTTACCGGGAATGAATCAGCATCGAAGTACCACCAGCCCCAGTGGGTTTCGTCATCAACAAGCCAATCGCCTGCTTCGTCACCTGACGGGTATGGCAGCCGACAAACTGTTGGGTAAGCGTTTTCCCACGTTGTTCTTTTTGATTCGAACCATCAAAACTGTCTCCTTCAAAGGCATGGAGAATTCCATCGCCCAATTTGATCAAGCGCCCGAACTCATCCAACGATTGTCGCATTTGCATCGTTTAGATGAGTCCAGACACCAAGCCACCGCCCTCAAACTGTCAAAATTGTCGGATGCAGTCTTGGATAAAACCAGTTGGGAATCAGAACGACTGTTCAAACTGGCGATTCACAGCGCTTGGCCCAAAAACCGGATGTTGGAGTCGAGATTGCAACACTGGCGTCAGATCCTGTTCGGTGACACCAGTCGTCAAAACATCTTCTCCAGTATCTCTTTGGAAGACAAGCAGGCCTTTTTCACTCACATCAGCATGAACGCCCAGCGAAATCTGTTGGCTTTGCATCCCAGACAAGTCCAAATCACCCAACAAGTCACCAAGCGTGCTGTCGAGGAAGCCGGTTTGTCCAGAGAGTTCAAACAACTCTTCGTCGAGGTCCTCGGTGCTGACCCCATCCATCGAAATCTGGTGGAAGCCGTGCGTTTGTAGTGCTTGTTCGGTCAGGGGTACGTCGGTTGGAAAATTGGCAAACATCCACAGTTCCAACTCTTGCCAGCCATATTCCAAGATCAACTGAATGCGATCGGTCCAGTATTTGGTCTGTACAAACAGTAAGGAACCATCAGACATTTCCAGTTGGAGATTGAGCGTACGTTCGCTACGTTCAGATATATGAATTCGATGTACTTGCAGGCTCGGGATAAAGGTGTCAACAAACTTCAAGGTTTGCTCGAGAAAGGAAGGGTGATTGGGTAAAGTCAGCATCGATGCTCCAATAGAGTAGGGTGAGAATGACAATCGTTGATGATCGTCACTTGACCCTAAGCAAATTTTGTGCCAATCGAACAATGTCGGTACTGTGAGAGGATATTTGCTATTGGGCAAAAGTTCGTCAATTTCACCTGTCGAAAACACTAAAAAACTGTCGAATTCGTCAATTGTTCGACACCCCGAATTCAGTCTATGGAGGTTGTAGAAGGTTGGTTTCGTCAATTGGACTGTCGAAAGTAACTATCGTATCGAAGTGGAATGTGGTTGGTGGGAAATTTCAGGGTGACATGGGTACGAGATTTTACAGGTCAGTCACCGATATCCAACAATGTCTTGAGTTCAGCAAGCAGTTGGGTCCACGTCAAGTTTGGCTCCACGGCACAGTGGGTGACATAGGTGGGCTCAGTCGCGACGGTCAACAGCGATGCCTCTTTGGCCAATGTACGAATCAGTTCTGGTGCATCAGGGCGTACAGCACGCAACGTGTTGAAGTAGTCGAGATCAATATCGAGGATAAATGGTGCCTCTCGTAATAAAGGTTCATCGAGAGTCCGTACAATATCGTCGAAATCCTGCAATCGCTTGGCCAGGAAATCCGCTTCCAATACGTTGTTGGGCTGTGGACGAATACGCCCTGCATGGTGGTACTCATCCACCCCACGGCAGATAATCTTGTGTTCTAGGTAAATATCTTGGTTAGTGTCTGCGGCGTTGTGGGCGATAACGAAGGCAGATTGGATGATGTCTGCCCCAATCGCCGCCACAACATGTTCGTCGTTACCCAGTGTATCCATTGCCGCCTCTATGGTGAGTGGATCTGTATGATCGAGTTGAGCGACCAACTCTCGCGATAACGCTTGTTCCATCGAATTTGAGAGAACTTGGTTTTGCGCACGAGCCTGGCGTCTTAAATATCTTCGGAAGGGGCGACTTGTGTCGGTGTGATGGTCGAGTGTCAGCAGTCTCGGAGCGGAAGGTTGGGTACTTCGAAACGCAGCCCAATGTGGCAGTACTTCATGATGATGTTCGACGACGATCACAGGATTATTCTCCAGATGGTAGAGGGGATTGAGATTTTTTATCTTTGTGTGGTGAAATCTGCCAATGGATAAAACTGTCGGCTTGGTGCATCCTTCGACACCCCGAATGCAATTTTTGGATATTGTAGAGGTAGATATTCGTCACTTTGACTTTCGACATCCTATACAGACTGATTTCTAACCTCTCGACTCACTCCTCAAAATCCAAACTGCTGACCACCGGAACCACTTGTACATGCTCAGGTACTTCGGATTCCATCACCACAGTCAGAGCAAAACCTTGTCGTTCCAGTCGACGGGTAATGTCTGGAACCAGTACATCAGGACAAAGCAAAACAGGGTTTTGGTCACGAATCGCCAACATGTTGGTTTTGAGCAATTGTAGCAGTTTTTCAAAATGGGGTACCCGCATTCGTCCCTCACCCACATCCAGTTCGCCAATCAGGGTGTTTTGCAGATTTTCACTGAACTGCATCACCGAAAGTTTTCCTTTTTCCAACAGGGCTTTTAGATTGCGTGGGGGGAATTGCAGTCGGATTGCCATATACAAATAGTCTCCGTTTTCAGCCACCTCAGGATCGAGTTCACCTTGGATGTGCAGAACGGTATCCAACATTCTGGGCAATTCCACCAGTGAGATTTGGGTACGCAAACAGTGTTTGAAAATCGCCAGCCATTCTTCTTTGGGGAGAGCGATAAACATCGAAGCCACGTCACGGTGCTGTTTAATCAGACTGCTGAGTACATCCCCAGTCAACAAGGCGTGGTATTGTAAACGCAGTAGTCTTTCGAGGTGAGAGATGATCACCGCCAGCGGAGAAAGTACCACACAGTCTTGTTGTTTGGCCGTTTTTTCAAACATACCACTGATCCATTTGGCGGGGAGTCCAAAGATGGGGTCGGTGCACTCGATGCCTTGTACGGTGGGAAATTGGCCTTTGGTGGAGATAGCCAACTGTTTGTTGTGTAAGGCTACCCCTTTACGCAATTGTCCCGCAATACTGATGGTGTAACCGTGTTTGTCCAAGGCACTGTCGTCAGTGAATTTGATTTTGGGAAAGGGAAAACCAAACAGTTCTTCCAACTTTTCGCGCAATTGTTGAAGGCGAACAGGTAAGTCAGGGCTTTGAATGGTTTGGAGTAGGTCTTTACCGACCGAGACGGTAATCATCTCGTATTCAGGGTACAAATCGTTTTCGACTTGTTCTTCAAACAGTGGTTCTTCGACATGGGGAAGTGCCAAGTGCATCGCCAGTATCAAGTTACCAATGGCTTGGTGCATCTCTCCCCAGGTTTGGGTGTAGACGGGTTCAGTGGGGAATTGTGTAGCCAGTTGGGCAAAGGCGGGATTGTCCTCTTGGTGTTCCACAAAGACGCCATGCAATTTGGGTAGGAGTACCCGTTGCAAAGTCACAAAACTCTCAGCAATCAATTCCGGTGTCTCACCACCAGCACCGTGTTGAGCGCATAAATCTTGTGTTTTGTAAAGGGTGTCCAATTCTTCCGACCATGTACTCATATCCACCTCTGAAAGGAACCACGATATTGGTAACCGATTGGGCTGTGCTGTTCACTTTGCAACTGTATTTTGCTCGATTTTGCTTTCGGCTTGCGACCAGACTTGTTCCATGATGCTGTAGGGTGGGGTGGTTATTTCTGTTGAACTGGTCATGCTCCACCGAGCAGTGGGAAGTTGCATAGTTCCCGGAATCGTCAGATCACCCAGTGGTAAGCGATGAGGCAAGGAAATCTGTGACAGAACATCCGAACAATAGCCCAAACAAGACCGTGCACCTTGGTTGATGACTTGGTAGTCGTGTGTTTTCCCGTACTCATAGACATAAGTCTTGATACGCAAGGCTTCGGCTTCTGAAATGGTGACGCAGTCCATGGTGTCCCAATCTTCTTCTTCATCGGCATAGATGCGTCCATCATCCCCGTCATAATCTCCACCATCGGGGTCAGAAGGCCACCAACCTCGACACCACGGAATCGGTTCCTCATTATCCGGTTGTGGACAACGCAGACAAACAAAACAGTGTCCAAAGGTCAGATTCTCATCCGGACCAGATTCGTGGACCGCCCGCCTTAGGATGTAGGGAAGGTTTCCTTGGCGCTGAAAAGTACAGAGCACACACTGGTCTTTGTGTTGAATCGCTTCCGGTGGACTAGACAGTTGAATGCCATACCCCAGCCCGAACAAACTCACACTCAGGATCAACCATCGTGAAGGCAACCATGTAAGAAAACGAGGTGGTTTCAAGAAGAACCTCAAATACAAGTGAAAATGTCTCTGGTTTTATGTAATCTGTCCGATTGAATTTGGATAGACCGTCTATTTTTTAGAAATGTATACTGTAGAGGCAGTCATGTTGTGGGTATTATCTATGTTCTTGAGAACCGCTGATGCAAATGTATTGGGAAACGATCTATTTGATATCACCTTGCGTATTGATTCTGTCTCCGATGGCAAAGATAAATATGTAGTGCATACCCCACAGGATTTTGAACGCTTGGCACAGATAATCAGGGAGGATGCTCGTCACCAATGGCACAGTCCTCAGTTTGTCACCCTTCGTGAGACCAATCCAGAACAGGCGAAGTTCCAAGTTGAACAGTTTATGTCCGAACACCAACAGATTGTCATTCGGCAGGAAACGGTTGATTCTCTGGGTCACACACGTTCCGAGGATAAAAAGCTCTATGTGAAAGAGGTGCGCCTAGCCGAAAGTTGGTTGTTTGAAACGGAAATGTATCAACGTCTCCAATATTTTGAAAACCTTCAATTTACCCATGACTACGATCAAGATGCTGATTTGATTAGTGATGTAACCGTACGATTGGAGGAACATCGATCTTTTTGTGAAACGCACTGGAATAACCTCCAGAACCTCGATCTGTTGTTTGCTTCTTGGTATTGTAGTGCCCAAGCCGATATTTTGTTTGCCCAATGGTTGGATACTTTTCCACTCATTCATCAATTTGAAGGATATCGTTTGAATCAGGCGTTGCGTGATCGTGTCGAGAGTTTTACGACACCTAGATATGTGAATGCGATCGATAACATGAATAAGATTGTGCTGATTGCCGAACACAGTGGTGCTAATAGTCCATGGGTAGACAAAGCCAAAGCGGCCAAGGAAATGTATGGCTTTCGAGCGGTCAAAGAAGAGTAGACTCATTGATTTCACAAAATCCAAAAAGTCTACAGATCATGCCCTAAATATTGCCAAGACCCCTTTCTTTCAATAGGTTGTCGAACACCTTCTCCCAGATACCCGATGACCCCTACACAGCCACTAGACACCGATAATAGAAAGACCAACCAGAGACTGGTGGTGGTTCAACTTGCGGTCGCTGTGGTTATGCTGTGGCAGGCTTTTCAGCACCGTTGGCTTTCAGATGATGCTTTTATCTCTTTTCGCTATGCCAAGCATTGGAGTGAGGGACATGGTCTGGTGTACAACATCGGTGAGTATGTTGAGGGCTATACCAACTTGTTGTGGACGATCTGGTTGGGACTGGGGATGTGGTTTGGTGTTCAACCAGAAGTGTTGGCACATCTGTCTTCATTGAGTGCACTGGCGGTGATGCTGGGACTGTTACTCACTTTTTCGCACCGTGGCTTATCCTTGCCATTTCTGTTTATTGCGGGGATGTCACATATTCGCATCTTTGCGACATCAGGGCTGGAAACCCAATCTTTTCTGACCTTGATTGTTCTTTTTCTGTATGCCTTAGGTCGACAGGCATGGATTTGGATGTGGTTGGCGATGGTGTTGGGTATGCTGACTCGTCCAGAAGGTGGATTGTTGTGGGCTTGTGTTTTACCTGTGTTGTGGTTTGGTGGGTATAAACAAGAAACCCTAAAAACATTCGTGATCGGACTGTTGGTGCTTGGTGGCTTGACTGCTTGGCGACGCTATACCTACGACGAATGGCTTCCCAACACCTTCTATGCCAAAGCCCAAGGTGCCCAGTGGGGACAGGGCTGGTTGTACGTGGGTTTGTTCTTTCAACAGTATTGGTTTGTGCCTTTCGGTTGGCTGGCCGGTGGAATATTGTTGAGAGAGCGACCAGAGCATCGGGGATGGGTGCAATTTTCGTTGTTGTTTTCGACTTTGTACGTCATTCATGTAGTTCGGGTTGGTGGAGACTTTATGATGGCACGGTTTGCTTTGCCATTTGCGATACCACTCACTATGATGTTTGGGGTGTGGCTTCAAGAGTTGTTGTTCTTACCGAAACGCCGATGGTTAGTGCTGTTTGCGACCTTGGGGCTGTCTCTCACCGCTTTGCCTCCCAAGGGCTTGACTGAAGTTAATAATGGGCAAATCGGTATCGCAGGGATCACCGAAGAATCATTTTGGTATACCGAACAGTGGCGACAAAAAGCCCAAGTGGCAGGACAGGAAATCAAGCCGATGTTGGCAGGGACTTCTATTCAAGTGGTGATTTACGGTGCCCAAGCGATGTTTGCCTATTATGCGGATCTACCCTATGTCATCGAAGGGATGAGCGGGTTGACCGATCACGAGTTGGCGCGTCTGCCTTCACGAGATCAACGTATCGGACACGGTCGTAAGGCCACAGTACCCTATTTGCAGTCCAGAGGTGTGGAACTCTACATTGATTTTCGGATTCAACAAGGAACGCACCCTCTCAATCAAATTCAGTTGGGCTCCTTGTCTGGTAGTATTTTGTCCTATAAGAAAGAACAGATGGCTTTGTTGCGTGAACGTGGGGCGGAATTCCAAGACTTTGAAGAATACCTCGACTGGTATATCGATACCTTGGAAATCAAAACTCCAGAAGAACGAGAGCGAGACCTCACTACTTTTGCGCGATACTATTTTGATTTTAATGACGACCCTGTTGATCAAGAACGGTGGCGACGACTCAACTCTCCGTAGGTTCCCATGTCGATACAACCTTGGCAGATTCATTCTCGTACATCGGTATTGGAAACGCGTGTTTTTTCAGTGCATCAACAAGTTGCCTCATCGGTGACCAACCCCAATAAACGAGGTATTTTTTCGGTGTTGGACTGTCCGGATTGGGTCAATGTGATCGCCTTGACACCCGATGAACAGGTGGTGATGATTCGACAGTATCGACAGGGTACAGGGGATGTGACCTTGGAAATACCTGGTGGAATGGTCGATCCCGGTGAAGACTTTATGCGGGCGGGTTTACGAGAGTTGACAGAAGAAACAGGTGGGATCGGTGAAAACGCTGTGCAGATTGGTATTGTGGCTCCCAATCCAGCCATCCAAAACAACCGTTGTGCTACAATCCTCGTTCAGAATGTGGTGTTGGGAGAGCAATGCTTGGAGGGTAACGAAGAAATTGAAGTTCACCTCTATCCACTGGCGGCAATCCCCAGTCTGATTCGCACCGGTCAGATCACTCATTCTTTGGTGATCGCTGCCTTTCACCATTTGCATTTGTGGCAAATATGAGTACTGAAACACTCACCCCAGTTGGCTATCGAGAATTGTTCTCACAAAATGCCAATTTTAGACGGTATTTTCTATCGCACATCATCTCATTGTTTGGCGATTGGTTCAACATCTTAGCAATTTTGGCACTGTTGCGCAGTATGGGACACGATGGTGCGGGGGATTTTGGTGGGGTGTTTATAGCCAAAGCCTTAGCCACCCTCAGTATTTTGCCTGTGGGTGGGGTGGTGGTCGATGCCCTGTCTCGCAAGTGGGTGATGTTGGTGACCGACTGGGGACGTGCCTTGATTGTGTTGGGGATGTTTTCGGTGATCTGGTTTCCCTCACCGTGGTTGTTGTATAGTTTGTTGTGGTTACAATCGGCGCTCACGGCTTTTTTCGACCCCGCTAAAAGAGCGATCCTGCCCGATATCGTTTCCGATGCGGAACTGCCCGCCGCCAATGCTCTCAATGCGGTCACTTGGTCGTTGATGCTCAGTCTCGGTTCGGGACTGGGTGGTTTGGTAGTCGAAGTCTATGGTTGGCAAGTTGCCATGGGGGTCGATGTTCTCTCGTATTTGTTGTCGGGTATTCTGTTGCTAGGCGTTGTAGAACCACCATTTGAACGCAAACCGTTGCAAGGGAATGTCTTGGCACCACTCAAAGAAGGTTGGCAGTACCTGATGCGTAATCGAAAAATTCGCGGTTTAGTCTCCTTGAAAATGATGTGGGGTATTATGGGTTCGGCCTCGGTCTTGTTGGCGATGTTGGCTGAGGGCAAGTACAAAATGGCCAGTGGCACCATGGTGGGGGTCTCGTTGTTATTTATCGCTCGTGGCTTGGGTACGGGTATTGGTCCGATAGTGGCCCGTTGGATAGCCAAAGACCGAGTGCCGGTGATGGACAAGATGCTCGGGTTGAGTTTCCTTTGGGCAT
>CAKZLX010000452.1 GCA_937127265.1 uncultured Pseudomonadota bacterium | reverse complement strand
ATTTAAGCAACCCCTCCGCAGAAACTGTGGACTCCTTTCCTTCGTTGCCACTCTGTGTATCCATATTGGGTTGTTCAATGTTTTCAGACATCTGATTGCCAGATTCACTTTGATTATCAATCGATTGAGTTTGGTTTACCGATGGTACCACTGGATTTACCTGGATGACCTCTCCGGGTTGTGGAGCTACAACCCCTAAGGCATTCTCTATTTGAATCGCCCGTTGTTCAAGCCAGTCTAAACGAAACTGTGCATCTTCTTGTTGAGCTTTTGCTGCATCGTCCATTTGACCAACTTGAAACTGCATTCGCTCCATTTCACCACGCATATTTGCCATTTCTACACGAACTTGATCCAAACTTTCCAATTTTAAGATCTCATCCTGTCCTCGAGCACGTGTTACATTTTCAATTTTGGATATCCGCTGCTCCACCTCATTCATTTTTAAAACCAAAGATTCCACTTCATTGATACTTTGCACCAAGTCTTCGGTACCTGACAACCCTGTACGATCTTTGGGGCAACCAAACAATGTCCCAAACATGAACAATCCCAACATTTTTTCTCCTTCATACAATTCTTTCTAGTACCATCATATATAAAAAGATGCCCAAACGAATAACAAGATCACTTCTCTTATTGTTGCACAATCTCAACACGACGATTTTGTTGATACGCCGATTCATTACTTCCTTGAACAGCCGGTTTTTCCTCGCCGTGTGAAACCGTTCTCATGTTTGACTCGACAACACCTTGGGTCAAGAGAAACCGTTTTGCAGCATCAGCTCGTCGTTGTCCCAAGGCGATGTTGTATTCTGTAGTACCACGTTCATCACAATGCCCCTCCAATCGAAGTTGTACATTATTGCGCATCCAACACTCACTCTGCTTAAAAATCGCCTGTTCTGACTCAGCTGTTAAAGTGTCTTTGTTCAATTCAAAATACAACGTCACATCTTCGCAGGTTTCAGTCACAGAATCGGTGAGACTGCCCACTTGAATCGCCTCATACAAGGTATGCTTCACCGAAGATGGATTGCTAACCGTCACATTATACACACCTGTATCCATCGGATTGGCGTTAATTCGAAGTTCCCCCTCGCCTACAAACGTAGTGGAGAAATTTCGTTCTCCGATTTGAACCATCGCCCCCTCTTCAAAGCCCTTTCCATAAACTGTACCCTCAAACGATACACCTGCATCCACGACATCAGGTTGAAAGTCCGTGACACGTAATTCTATGGTGGGGGCAATAATTTCAATCGCTTCATCAGTATCAACCAAGGCCTTACATTCAGCTTCGTTCAAAAATGGCTTTACACAAGGATCTTTACAGTTCGCAGCAAAAAACATCGGGGTTAAAAGCAACAGAAGACTGTTGGGGGACATGCTTTTAGTAAACAATGGGGACATAATATTTCACCTCAAGGCATTGTTAAAACAGTAAGGATTGTACAAAATATCTTTACATGTAAAGAGTTTATCGTAAACTTGAGCCTCTATCAAACAGATGAGCCTAGATATTTATTCCAAGGATAAATGACATAATGTGACTCAAAATTGTTTATACTACGGACATTCAGATTTGGGAGTTCGAATGACTGGTATGCTAAGCATCTATTGGGGCACGTTCTTATTTGGTGGTATCTTGATTGGCGCTTCCATTTTTATGGGTGACGGAGATGGAGACGGAGATGGTGATTTTGATAAAGACGTCTCTATTGATAAAGATGTTTCTTTAGACTTCGATGGTGATGGTGATGGCGATTTCGACTCGATGGCTTGGCTACCATTTCTAAGTCTTCGATTTTGGACATTCTTTTTCGGTCTCTTTGGCCTCAGTGGAATCTTGTTAACTGGATTGGGGACAGGGGCTACTATCACCTTAGCAACCTCTAGTATATTCGGTGTGGGGATGGCTTACCCAATCTCCTACCTCTTTCAAAAACTGAAAAGCGACTCGATCACATCACTAACGGACTCTAGGGATTATACCCAAGAAGTCGCCACAGCAATCTTACCCATACGGGCAAACGGACAAGGTAAAATACGGATTACAACCAGTGGAGAATTGGTTGATTTAATCGCCAACAACCCGACTTCTACCGACATCGAACAAGGTTCAGAAGTATTGGTTATTTCTGTCGACGAGGGTATCGCCACAGTGAGTCCATTACCAAAAGAACAATTGACCGACACCACATCGTAAACCAAACACTTACCCATCCACAAAAGGAAAACACATGGAAGCTATTTCATTTTTTGTCACCCTAGCCGTCATTATCATGATCGGGCTTGGTATTATTAAAAGAATCTTGATTATCGGACGACCAAACGAAGTTCTGGTATTCTCTGGTGGTTCCAATACAAATAGTGCTGGAAAAACAGTTGGATACAAAACTATTATCGGTGGAAGTCGTGCCTTGTGCATCCCGATTATTCATCGTGTCGAACGTATGCCGTTGATTACATTACCCATCGACATTCGGGTCACCAACGCCTATTCCAAAGGGGGTATTCCATTGGACGTACACGCTGTCGCCAACATCAAAGTATCCGCTGATGAAAAGATTATTGGGAATGCCATCGAACGTTTTTTGGGTCAAGACACCAAAGAAATCCAACGTGTCGGCAAGGAAACCTTAGAAGGTCACCTTCGCGGTGTATTGGCCACTCTCACCCCAGAGGAAGTCAATGAAGACCGATTAAAGTTCTCCCAAGCCTTGATGGATGAAGCCGATACGGACTTCGACAAACTGGGCTTGCACTTGGACACCTTAAAAATCCAAAATGTCACCGATTCAACCAATTACCTTGAAAGTATCGGTCGACGTCGTATTGCCGAAGTCATTCGCGATGCTGAAATTGCCGAATCAACCGCCAAGGCTGAGTCCAAAGAAATGGAGTCTCGCTACAAACAAGAGGCCAAAGTGGCTATGGAAACGGCTCAAACGACCATTGTCGAAGCAGAGAATGACTTGCGCACCCTTCAAGCCAAACTTGATGCTGATGTTGAATCTGCCAAAGAAGAAGCCCTGGCTGCTGCTCGTGAGGCCAAAGCTGAAGCCGAAGCCAAGTTACAAGAAATCCGTCGTGAACTGGAACAAATCCGTTTGATAGCCGATCAAGTGTTACCTGCCGAAGCCGAAAAAACAGCCAAAGAAAATGCTGCTCGTGGTGAAGCTGCCTTTGTGGAAGAAAGTGGAAAAGCCAAAGCCGAAGTCTTACAAATGATGACGGATGCTTGGTTAAGTGCTGGTGCCGATGCCAAAGACATTTTCTTAATTCAACAATTAGAAGAGGTCTTGGAGACTGTTGTACAACGGGTCAAGGGTTCATCTGTATCAGAGGTGGTCTTACTCGACAGTGGTGATGGTTCTGCCTTACCGACCTACATTTCCAGTTATCCTGCGGCAATTCGTCAAGTACTTGAAGAGTTAAAAGCCTCTACTGGTGTCGATGTCACAGGGATTCTCTCAGGTAACAAATCTCTTCCCAGCAGCAAGGAGCAATAAGTCATGGACGATCTTTTAAATGTTTTGGTCACCCTCGCCGTGGTTTCGGTGGTTGGTGTATCCTCTGTTGTCTACATTTTACGCAACCTCATTTATGTATGTGGTCCAAACGAAGTTTTAATCTTTGCTGGTTCACTCACCCAAACGCCTAGTGGGACTCGTGGCTATCGAATCATTAGAGGTGGTCGTGGCATGCGCATTCCATTGTTGGAAACGGTTGACAGTTTGAACTTGACCAACATGATCATTGATGTAGCAGTCAGCAATGCCTATGCTCGTGGTGGTATCCCTCTTTCTGTTAGTGGAGTTGCCAATATTAAAATTGCCTCTCAATCACCACACCTCGACTATGCGATTCAACGTTTCACCGGTAAATCCCGCAAAGAAATCATTCGTATAGCCAAGGAAACATTGGAAGGAAACTTGCGTGGTGTTCTCTCTCAATTGACCCCAGAAGAAGTGAATGAGGACAAAACACGTTTTGCCGAGAAACTGTTGGAAGAAGCCGATCATGATTTGGCAAGACTCGGTCTGGTTCTCGACACCTTGAAAATCCAAAACGTCACCGATGATCGTGGTTTCTTAGATTCGATTGGACGTATTCGCTCGGCTGAAGTCATCAAAACGGCAACCATTTCTGAAGCTGAAGCACACGCCCAAGCCACCAAGAAAGATGCCATCAACCTTCAACGTGCCCGAATGGCAGAGATTGAAAACCGTCGCAAGGAATTGGAAGCCGAAGCCGCCCGCAAAATCCGAGATGCAAAAACCAAAGCCGCCGCCTTGGTTGCTGAGGAACAAGGTCGTATTCAAGCGCAAATTGCCCGTGCTACCGCTGATATCAAAGTACAAAAGGCACGTGTCGAACAAATCCGTCGCCAATTGGAAGCCAACTTAATTGAGCCTTCAAAAGCCGAAATGACCGCCTCAATTGCCACCGCAAAAGGTAACTCGGCCAAGATCATCGAAGATGGTAAAGCCACTGTCGCTGTACTCAACGAAATGATTCGCACTTGGCAATCGGGTGGTGAAAACGCCCGAGACATTTTCTTGATGCAAAAGTTGCAATCAGTCATGTCAGCCATGGTGTCATCAATTGAAAGTATTGAAGTCGACAAGGTAACTGTCCTACCAACCAACAACGGTGGCTCTGGAAGTTCAACTGCTGCAAACTTGGCACGACTCAACGAAGAAGTTCAGGCATCAGTAGGTGTAGACATCCCGGCACTCATTGAAGCTTGGAAACAATCAACGCAAAAGAAATAGTCTCAAACAATTTCGAAGTCGCAAAGGTGGGTCTATTGAAGGTGACCTGCCTTTGTTATTTTAGAAGTTACAACAACATTTTATGACCGATTGGCAAGACCATCGGCTCCACACCACAGTGCTCAACGTCCCTAATAAAGCCTTCGATATCAACCTGTGGAAGCAAATACTGTTGTGGACTGTCAAAGGGAATCCAAAAGCAATCCCAATGACAAGCCATCACAATCTTGGGCTTCACCAGCGAAATCGCTTCTTCGATATAGTTGGGTCTGGCTGCTCGACCAATCGCACACAGGCACAACACAT
>CAKZLX010000451.1 GCA_937127265.1 uncultured Pseudomonadota bacterium | reverse complement strand
AGAGGAGGTGGAAGCCGAAAAAGAAATCACATCCGCGCTCAATCGCTTGGCGGCAACCTCAAAAGACAGTTTGGTTCTCGTAGAGTTTTCAAAGAAAGCCATGATGATGGTTCGGCCACGTAAAGTCGGTACTTTTTTCACCGCTCTTTTGGACACAGTACGAAACTGCACCGCTGTATCTAGTACTTTGGTAATCCGCTCTTTCGACCACCCTCGGAGCCCCAATACATCTTTGGGCCAATCGACAGAATCATGATTTGTCATAGATTCCCTCTTGTATAACCAATGAATCTTGATGCCCGTCCACAGAGATTTCTACTCGGACCTTGGTCGACTGCGCACAGTGCACTTGCTTTCCATAGAAATCGGGCTGAATTGGTAACTCTCGGCCATTGCGGTCGATCAAGACCAATAATTTCATCCAAGCGGGTCTTCCATAATCCATAATTTCCTGCATCGCCGCCCGAATAGTTCGACCCGTAAACAAGACATCATCCACCAAAATGATTCGGGTCCCATCCACGCTAATTGGTAAATGAGTACCACCAAAGGTTGGATGTTCTAAACCCGTATATAAATCATCTCGATAAAGCGTAATGTCAATGTGATAGACCGGCGGAGAATATCCTGTTTGCTGTTCAATGAGAGAGGATAATCGTCGCGCCAACACATCTCCGCCACGCACAATACCAACAAAGATGAACTCTCCTAATTTTGCTTCCACCAACTTGCCAGCCAAAGAAGCAACCCAATTTTCAATATCGCTTGATGTTGAGAACATGTCTGCACTCTCTGTTTATAAATTGACTTTTACACCATGTGCGAAATCGATGACCATCACCGTTGATCGATCACACCACTGCGATTGATCGAGGAGTAAACTGAAAATTCACGGGAGAGGTCAATCGGAGCACCTGGTATATCAATCGTAATCGGTGCCATCCAAATACATTCTACACTGAACTGGGACTGGCTTTCTCGAAAAGAACAGTCGCGATCACCAACATAGAGTGGAATATGATTCTTTTTCATTCCACTGTATAATTTTTGCTCGGCTGCACTGGCAGAGCCTGTCACCTCGTAAGTCAAGATGGCATCTTTGGCAATCTTCTTCATGTTCCAGGCAGTCCAAAATGGTGGAAAATAAACCGATACAGCCCCTAAAAGTAGAACAACAAATATGAGGAGAAACCAATTCTCAATTTTTCCACGCTGTTGTGCTCTTTTCATTGTGTCCCTCTTTGATAATGCGCAAGGCAAACAAGCATCTTATTTATCATCCAGTTTCAATACCGCCATGAATGCATTCTGAGGAATCTCCACAGAACCCACCGACTTCATTCTCTTCTTACCGGCCTTTTGCTTTTCCAACAGTTTACGCTTTCTGGAAATGTCACCACCATAACACTTTGCCGTTACGTCTTTTCGCATGGCACGCACGGTTGAACGGGCAACGATCTTATTTCCGATAGCCGCCTGAATCGCCACTTCATACATTTGACGTGGAATGAATTCCTTCAGTTTTTGGGTAAGTGCATTTCCTTTATAGAAAGACTGATCCTTGTGGCAAATGACGGATAAGGCGTCCACTGACTCTCCATTGACCAAGATGTCGAGTTTAACAAGGTTACTGGCTTGCCACTCCCCAATCTCATAATCCATACTGGCATAGCCGCGTGAACAACTCTTGAGTTTGTCAAAGAAATCCAAGACCACTTCCGCATAGGGGATGTCGTATACAATTTGAACACGATTTCCCGAAGAATAGACCATTTCCACTTGAACACCACGCCGTTCGGTCGCCAGTTTGAGAACCGGTCCCACAAACTCCTGTGGTACGTGAATCGTCAAACGAGCAATCGGCTCATAAATTGTAGCGATCTCTTGGGGACTGGGCAATTTTGAAGGAGAATGCACCATTAAGGTTTCACCCTTGGTGGTTTCCACTTTGTAAATAACAGAAGGTGAGGTGTTGATGAGATCCAAATTGTATTCGCGTTCAAGGCGTTCTTGGATCACTTCCATATGCAACAGTCCCAAATAGCCACATCGAAAACCAAAACCCAAGGCATCTGAGTTTTCAGCTTCAAAAGTAAAGGCGGCATCGTTGAGTTGTAATTTTTCCAAGGCCTTCCGAAGTGGCTCAAAATCTTTGGACTCAATCGGATAGATGCCACTGTAGACCATGGGTTTGATTTCAGAGAAACCCTCGAGTGGCTCTTCGGCGGGTTTATCTTTGTGGGTAATTGTGTCACCAACTTTGGCATCTGACAATTGTTTGATACCACAAATCAAGAAGCCTACCTCGCCAGCAGAAAGTTCATCACGATCGACCATTTCAGGCGCAAAGACACCAATGCGGTTCACTTCATATTGGGCGTGCGATTCCATCAAAATAATCTTCTCGCCTTTTTTGATGACACCATCCATGACCCGCATCACAATGATCACACCAACATACGAATCAAACCATGAATCGACGATCAACGAGCGCAAGCGATCTTCATCTCGACCCGTTGGCGGAGGCACGTGTAAGACCAAAGACTCAAGTGTTTCCCGAATACCCAGTCCTGTTTTTGCGGAGCACATCACCGCACCCGAAGCATCCAAACCAATTACTTCTTCAATCTCCTCCACCACTCGGTCAACATCAGCACTGGGAAGATCAATTTTATTGAGAACTGGAATGATTTCCAAGTCTTGATCCAAAGCCAAATACACGTTGGACAAGGTCTGTGCTTCGACTCCCTGCGCCGCATCAACAACCAACAAGGCTCCTTCACAAGCAGCGAGCGAACGAGACACCTCATAGGTAAAATCTACGTGTCCCGGCGTATCAATCAAGTTTAACAAATAGGTCTCGCCATTCAAGGCAGTGTAAGGCATCGCAACCGTTTGGGCTTTGATGGTAATACCCCGTTCTCGTTCGAGATCCATCTTGTCCAAGTACTGGGCACGTTGGTCACGTTCAGAAACCAGTTTGGTCTCTTGCATAAAACGATCGGCAATGGTCGATTTACCATGATCAATATGAGCAATGATGGCAAAATTTCGGATTTTTGACTTTTCAAATTTCATGAACGATATCCTCTTCCAATTCCACGGTAAATTAGACCAACATCTTCCACGTCCTGTGGATTATAGATGTTTCGACCATCATATACATATCGCCCTTTCAAGGCTTGGGCTACTGCCGGCCACGATGGTTGGCGAAAAGATTGCCATTCAGTCATCAAAATCATAGCGTCGGCATTTTGAAGAGCAGCATCCGAAGATTCCGCATATTGAATCCGATCACCAATGTGTAGTTGAACGTTGGGCATGGCTTCAGGATCATATGCAGTAACAATGGCCCCACGCGAACGCAACTGTTCAATCATGTACAAGGCGGGTGCTTCACGCACATCGTCAGTTTGGGGTTTAAAAGCCAACCCCCACATTGCAAAATGGAATCCAGTCAGGTCTTCTCCAAAATCTTGGACGATACGCTTCATCAAAATGGTCTTTTGCTGAGCATTGACCGCTTCTACGGCTTGAGCAATCTGCATGTCCACACCCAACTCTTTGGCCATGTAAATGAGGGCTTTGACATCTTTTGGAAAGCACGACCCCCCATACCCAACCCCAGCATACAAAAACTTGGCACCAATTCTTGAATCCGAGCCCGTACCCAAACGTACAGCGTCAATATCCGCACCTGCCGCATCACACAACCGAGCTAGTTCATTGGCAAAAGAAATCTTGGTCGCCAACAATGAGTTGGCAGCGTATTTGGTAATTTCAGCCGAACGATTATCCATAAAATAGACCGCGTGTCCATCTTCAATGAATGAAGTATACAATCTATGCATTTGCTCTTTGGCAAATTGCTGTTGGTAACCGATCACGATGCGATCTGGAGATTCAAAGTCCTCAATGGCTACCCCCTCACGTAAAAACTCAGGGTTGGAAACAACATCGACGACCTGCGACCCCTCCAAGATAGAGCGTACCATATCTGCCGTACCGACAGGGACCGTGGACTTAATCACGACAATACTGTTTGGAGAGGCGGCCATCGCTATCTGTTTGGCAACGGCACGTACAGCACTTAGGTTTGCCGAACCATCATCGGCACTGGGTGTACCTACCGCAATGTAAATCACTTCAGCATTGGCGATCTCAGTCGCGGAATCGGTAGAGAATCGCAACCGCCCATCAGTAACATTTCGGGTGACAATGTTTTCCAAACCTGGTTCATAAATCGGTAAAACACCTTGGTGCAAATTGTCAATTTTTACCGTATCGCGATCCACACAACAAACCTGATGACCACGCTCGGATAGACAGACACCAACAACCAGTCCTACATACCCTGTGCCAATCACACAAACCTTCATCTTTTCTCCTTAAAATACATGTAACCATCAAACTAAACAACATCCTTAGATACTAGGGATCAAATCGACTTTGTTTTGAAGTGCTAAAAGAATCTCTTCGCTTCTGCATCGAAAGTGGACATACGATAATCCGGCTTGACGTTTCCTGTGAATCCTCAACCATATAACATGTGCCTTCATATTTTCCCACTGGAACTGAAAAACAGACCTTGAAATTGACAAGTGCTGATGAACACAATACAAAGCAAAGGTAAACGGAATTTTACTCAATTTTCCGCAAAAAGAAAATAGAATACCACCATTTCCTCACTGGAGAACACAATGGCTACACACAAAGATGCTGAAAAAAGACAACGTCAAAATGAAAAACGTAACGCCCGCAATCGCTATTACATCAAAGGTATGCGCTTCTTGAACAAAGAATTCCATGCTTCTTTGGCAGAAGGTGATGAAAAGGCATCTGCAAAATTATTAAGTCGAAACATTCGTCACATCCAAAAGATTGCTGGTAAAGGAATTATTCACAAAAACCAAGCCAATCGTCGTTGTTCCCGTTTGCATAGCGCTTTCAACAAGGCTTTCGCCAAAGCTTAATCGCCTAATCGCCTAATCAAAGAGCGAATACAACCCAAGAAACAAGACTATACAAAGTAGGCGTTTCACACATGGGTGGCTGATACAGGAAGACTCTCTTTGAGGGTCTTTTCTGTTTTAGTTTTATGGTGGGTGATCAAATACTTCACCGTCATCTACCTTGTGAACGATCCATCGTTATTTTAGATAAAGTATTTTTGAAATGTAACGATATTTGATTTTTTGAATTATACTGGACATGTTCATTTTAGAGAACACAACAGATCATACTGTAAGGAGAAAACATGTATACAACTATTTTTGCGTTGCTTTTCGCATGTGGTGACGCTGAAGAAAAACAAGAAATCCCCAAGCCATCCACGCCAGAAGTGAAAGCGGAGGCAAAAGCCGAACCCACACCACCTGTTGCAACCAAGTCAGACGACATGCCTGATAAATCAGATGACGTCGCCAACGGTGCGGAAAAGACGACAACTGACATTGGTGGCACCAAACCAACGGTCAAAAAGGAAGAAAAGTTAATCAGTACCAAGAAAGTGGAAGCTGCTCAATCCAAATTGTTGACGGGCAAAGTCGAAAAGATGCTGAAATCCGAAGCCAAAAAACAAGGTTTTGATAGCGTCAAGGGGATCAAGTTAGCAAAACAAACCTGCTCTGGTGGCACCTGTAGCGCAATTGGTCAAGGAACTGCGGTCAAAACAGTCATCACCTATGCAGAAGGAAATGGCATTAGCGTCAAACAGGACGAAGGTGAAGCCAAAGACGCTATCATCACTAAGATTGATGGAGACAAGTTTTCGGTCAAGTATGCAGATGGAACAGAAGCTTCTGTAACCAAAGACAAATTGGGACTACGTAAAGACTAATACAGTCATTGTGAGAACTAAGACAGTCATTGATTCTTTAATCTCACGCAACAATTTCGAGATAGCACAAAGCCTCACAATACTGTGGGGCTTTATTTGTTACAGGTTCTTAACATATCAACCCATGCAAGGTTCTCATCAGTGGACTAAATTGATAGCAGTGTCCATTGTTTTTGAGGAGATTGTCATGAGTATTCGCACCCGTTTACTGACTGTTGCTTTATTGGGGTCAAGTTTGTTGTATTCTACTGATGCACTGGCTCGTGATTCAGTAGTTGTTCCTTTGTACTCACCCAATGTCGATGCCAACAAGGTGGGCAACATCACCTCCTTGATCACATCTGAAGTCGATTTTTCAGGTCGATACGACATGGTTTCCCAAGCGGACAGCCGTCCAAAATCACTCACGCCCAAATGCTTGAAGTCAGTTTCCTGTCTGAAACCGATTGCCAGCAACGAAGGTGTTGATGCCATGGTGACAGGTTCAGTCACCAAAATGGGTGGTGAACTCGAATTTTTTGTTATCATGTATGAAAATGGTAAAATCATTCGAATGAAGCGCTTCCGTATTGAAGACAGCCCGTTATCGGTCGCTGCAAATGTCGGTGGATATATCCAAGAGTTAATCACAGGACAGGTTGTCGAAGAAGAGGAAGACCCATTAGCCGATGTACCATTAACAGATGATGTGTTGGCAGAAGAAGGAGATATCTTTGGTGGAGCAGATATGGAGGAAGATCCCCTTGGAGATTTCAGTCTAGACCCCGAAGAAGAGAGGCGTGCCGCCGAAGAAGGCCGTCGCAAGGAAGAAGAAGCACGGCTTGCCGCTGAACGAGAAGCAGAACAACGACGCATGCAAGAAATGGAGGCCCAAGCCCAACGCTTAGCCATGGAAGCCGAAGCAAAACGTCTAGCCGAAGAAGCCCAAACCCAAGACGATGACTTCGAATTCAATTTTGCCCCCTCTACCGTTGAAGTGGTTGAAGAACCAAAAGAAGAAGACACCTTTTCCTTTGATGAACCGACACCCAAACCAAAAAAGGAATCTAAACTGCCCAAAACAGAATACAAACCCTCAACTTCATACGACAAACCAAAGAGCACCCGCACCAAAAAGTCTTCCAGTAACGGACGGATAGAAGCCGATGCAACTATTACAGGCAAGGTGGGCGGTGGAAACTTCCAGACGCTCAATTTTGTGACCTATGGTGGAGAAGTGGGCATTCATTTATCGGAAGCCATTTCCGTACACATTGGAGGCGAAGGCTACGCAACCAATCAAGCGATGCCCGTATTGGATGAAAATGGAGAATCAACGGGTGTATTGGAACAATCTTGGCGAGTCTTAATTCCTGTATCACTGGGTCTAGAATACCACTTTGCTGGCAAGATGGCAAAACCCTACATCGGTGCCGACATGCAAGTCTTACCCGCCTATGCAGGAGCAGGTTCCGGTGCAGCAATTGGTTTGCGAGGACGTGTGGGCTCTAATTTCATGGTTGCCGACGGTTTTGGAATCAATTTGAACTTGGCCTTTGGTTTTTGGAACGGACAATACTTCCAACAAGTTCCATCTCCTGCCGGTGGGACTCTGAACGCTACTGGATTAGCCCCTCAATTGAGCCTTGGCCCCGTCATCGCCTTTTAATAGACCAATCTATTTTATTCGCTCTTATCAATCGGATTTTTTCTGATACTGCAACAAAAGGTTGTTACGTCCACTGTCTGAAGTGCTCTGGTAAGGCATACCAGTTGACACCACCACAGGATGTACACTTATCATTGAACTCACCCGCAAGATGTTCACGGCGACGTTGTCTTGCCGTTTCGGAAAGCCACAAATCAGTGAAACGATCTGTTTTCAGATTTCCCAGTGTCATTTGACCTTCCAGGTCGGCACAACAAAGCATCAGTGCACCATCGTGTCGAATGACAGGTGTACTCCAAAGAGCGGGGCAAGCCGTACGTTTGTGTGATTGTCCTACGGATACCTGCCACGGCTCATCTTTCCAAACGTGTATCTGAACACCATTGATAGACTCGCTCTGAATCCCCTGTTGTAAAATAGACTCTACATACAGTTGATCAGCCTCGCGTTGTCCATCACCACCCCCATCAACTGACAATCGTTTGAACATAATCTCATCGTGCCACAGACCACCAGTTCCATAACAACCGAGAAGGTCAAGCCAATATTGTCGAAAAGCCAGAGCCTCGTGGGCGTTTCCAGTTTGAACCACAAACTGTACTTGTACGTTCACTGATGCTTTCATCTCACGACGCAACCGCAAAAGACGACGCATATTTTGCCGAACGATTTGCAAACGATCAAACCCCTTTACTCTCTGATAGACACTTGGAGAATAAGCATCAATCGAAGCCACTAAAAGCAAGGGTATTCCCCCCGTAGCTCCCTGCAATAAGGACAGTGTACGTTCCTCATCCAACAGAATCATGTTGCTATCAACACGTAAATAAGAGACTTGACCTTGAAGTCTTTGTGCCTCAGCAATCAGTAAATGCAACTGGGGATGAAAGAGAGGATCGCCCAACCATTGAAAGATAATGTGATCAAAGCAGACCCGATCTTCCAAAAAAGTATCCACTGTCTGGCTCCAGACTGCCCGATCCATAAAGCCTTTGGGAACCGCATGAATCTGCGTCCATTGTTCTGCATGTGGTTTACACATTCCACAAGCCAAATTGCAATGATCCGTTGGTTCAACTTGCAAAACACCAAACCCCGATAGCGCTTTCGTTTGCAAGATTTCCCCCTTCAGGTGAGTTGTGCCATGCACAAGAGTTTAATTTAGGATAACATCATACATGGACTATTGACACTGGATGAACGATGATATTTGGACTCTCTTTGATGGTATGGACCCTTGGTTTCTTTGGTTGCTCTCCTTGTAAATCACTGTGTGATGACATGGCTAAATTTGCAGAGGATACCTGTGGATACACCGTTACTGCCGATATGCTCTCTGAATGTAAAACAGAACAAGGTGAAAAAACACGAGAAGAACGACAAGACTGTCGTCAAGTGCGTCCTGTTCTAGAAGAAGAATGGGATTGTGAAGAATTGGAAATCTACTTCTCGAACAGTACCACCAGCGAATAAGAGAACACTCCCCCATGACACAATCGCCAACCAAGAGCGTTGCTTTTCAACCTCGTCCCTTCGGACGATATTACCTCATTGACAAAATGGCAGTGGGTGGGATGGCTGAAGTTTTTAATGCGGTATTCTTTGGTATTCATGGCTTTGAAATGCCCTTGGTGATCAAGCGGATCTTACCTCACCTCTCAGCCAACCAACGTTTTGTGGACATGTTTGTGGTGGAAGCCAAAATCTATGTGGCCTTGCAGCACCAAAACATTGTGCAGATCTATGATTTTCATCGCTTTCAAGACCAATATTTTATTGCCCTAGAATTCGTCGAAGGCAGAGATCTCAAAAGTCTATTGCAACGATGTATTAAACACCAACAAGCCTTACCCAGACCCTTGGCATTATTCATTGCCCACCAAATCTGTCATGGCTTGGAATACGCCCACACCCGAACGGATGACACCAACGAGAACCTTGGATTGGTTCACCGAGACTTGTCTCCTGCTAACATTTTGCTTTCTTACACCGGTGAAGTCAAGATTGCCGACTTTGGAATTGCCAAAGCCAAAATGCAAGCGGAAAGCACCAATTCTGGAACGCTCAAAGGAAAGTATCGTTACATGAGTCCAGAACAAGCCAACGGGGAGGCTGTCGATCACCGGTCAGATATTTTTGCGGTGGGAATCTTGTTGTATGAAATGCTCACTGGAGTCAAAGCATTTGATCATGAAAACGATCTTACACTGCTTGAACAGGTCAAATCGGGAGCGTTTACCGAACCACGAAAACACAACGCCAGTCTATCTCCTCGTCTCAACACCATTATTTGTCGGGCGTTACACAAAAGTCCCCACAGTCGTTTTCAAAGTGCCAAAGACCTACAAGAAGCCATTGCTGAAGAAATGCATCCCCACACCGTCAGCTCCCTATCTCGACACTTGACTCAAGTGATGAATGAACTGTTTGCCGAAGATAAAATCAAGGATCGAAATCGGCGAAAAGCCAATCGCGATGTTGCTTTTGCCGAACACCAAGACATGGAAAACGATGATTTGGATGTCGATGATTTAATTGCCGAGACTGACATCGAACAAACTATTCCCGTAGAAGAATATGAACAACAAACCGACATGCTCAACGAAGTGCAGACATCATTGCAACGTTGGCGTTTGATAGCCATCACCCTCGGCATCTTGGCGGTTATTGGTTTTCTACTGTAAAGTGAGTCCGAAACGTTTAACTATGATTGACTACCTTACCAAGGTGCGACCAACTCCAAGCCCAAATCGCCTTCGGGAGACATGTACTGCACCAAGCCGAGTCCATTGGCAAAAATCCACTCGCCTTCCAATCCACCACCGGTGCAATTGAATACAAATACCGACTCATAAGATGCATAGAAGGTTTCTGCCCCACCTTCTGGCTCCGAAGCGGTACAAGCCCAATCGCCCTCTATGCTTTCGCCAACCACGATTTCTTCACCGGAACATGGATACCAACCTTCACCGTTACTTCACGGCATGGTCCACTTGATCAACG
>CAKZLX010000450.1 GCA_937127265.1 uncultured Pseudomonadota bacterium | reverse complement strand
CAATCCCTCCGGTGGGAGTTCAAGTGGCCTCCTGCCTTTGCAGGACCGCTTGGTGTTTCTATGTCGCCTTGGTGCCGGAGCCTCCGGCATCGTCTACAAGGCCCTGGATTTGAGAGATATGAGGATTGTAGCGCTGAAGATGATTCTCAAGGTGTTTGTGTGGATGTTCCAGACGGCATTAAGGGTGTGAACTCCTATATCACGGTGACAGTGAACTATTTGTCATTCTCTTGGATGGGTGGTGAAGGTGTGACTCAACAAGCCACAATTACCGTTCCTGACAACAACAATTTTGACCCTGAAACTGGACTGTCGTCATTGTCTTTGCCAACTTGGGTGTTGTATTCATTCCCGACAGCTCAAAACAACTATGGAGAGCAACAAGGTGCAGCCGCAGGTCAAACAAATTGGATGGGATATGCGGATGCATCAGATCCAACCAACGGTTTGATGATTATCACCTTGGATCGCAAAGTGGAATACACCATCTCTGCTTCCATTGATGCTCCAGTGGGTGGTACAGTTGAAAAGGTAGATGGTGACCTCGTTTTCGCCTACTCAACTGGTGATATGGGATACTTCGAGTTCCTCAATCCATTGGATTCAGTGGACAACTGTGGCGACTGTATTGACAACGATGGTGATGGTTTTGTGACTTGTACCATCGATGCCAGTGGTTGGGTCGGGGACAGTAACGTGGTCGGTGGCGATGATTGCGATGATGAAGACAGTTCGGTATCCCCCGTGGCTGTCGAACTCTGTGATGGTATCGTCAACGTGTGTGGTGCGACTTTACCCACTGATGAAATCGACAATGATGGTGATGGCTATGTAGAGTGTCCGATAGATGCTGGTGGCTGGCAAGGTGATGCCACAGTGGTTGGTGGTGGTGATTGTGATGATTCCGAAGCCTCAGTTGCACCCACCGGTATTGAACTCTGTGACGGTCTAGCCAATCTGTGTGGGACCGTTCCCTCTTATGAAATTGATGACGATGGAGATGGCTACGTCGAATGTACGATAGATGCTGGTGGCTGGCAAGGTGATGCCACAGTGGTTGGAGGTGATGACTGTGACGATGGTGATGCCCTGATGTCTCCAGGTGATGCGGAGGTTTGTGATGGCATCGACAACGATTGCAATGGTCAAACCGATGAAGGTTTATTGAACATTTATTATTACGATGGTGATGGCGACGGTACTGGAAACCCCAATGCCACCGTACAAGCCTGTTCGGTACCCGGTGGCTACGTCAGCAACACCAACGATTGCAATGATGGCAATGCCAGTGTCTACGCAGGAGCTTTGGAAGTTTGTGATGGGATGGACAATGATTGTGATGGGCAAACCGACGAGGGCTTGTTGAACACCTATTATTTGGACAATGATGGTGACGGATTGGGAAATGTCAATGTGATCATGTCGGCGTGTAGCCTGCCAAATGGTTTTGTGACCAACGCCGATGATTGTAATGATTCCAATGCCAACGCCACCCATGTGGGTTCCGATGCCTCCTGTGCACGGGGTTCTTGTTTGGCCTTGATCACTGAAGACCCAACCCTCACCACTGGGGACTATTGGATTCAGCCCAATTCCAGTGCAGCCTTTGAAGCGACTTGCGACATGAGTACCGATGGTGGAGGGTGGACCAAAGTCTCTTTTCCAGTGGCCCACACCTATCTCAACGGGTCAATGACCAATGTGGAAGCCGCCAACACCCGAGGGATCGATAATACCACCGGTCCCTACACCCGAGATGGCTCCAGTAACCATACCCACTATTACACCTTCACATTTTCCAGTGGATTTAGTGAGTATCGATTTGCCGCCTATAAGATTCGTGCCAATGCCGGCAACGGACACACTTCGGATTTGAACCCCTCGCGTTTTGTGGCCAACTCTTGGAGTAAAGGCTACAACGGATGCTACGGAGATGTAGGGCTAGGCGCAGTGGTGACAGGACCCCAAGTATCCTTGTCTACGTTTACCGGTGCCAACAGTTGTAAGAACTGTACCTACACCCTGCCCAACAACACCTACAGTGTGGGGCAAAATGCCACCAAGTTTCGGATGATTTGGGGTGAAGGTTGTGGTGAGTCCGAAGGGTGGAAGCCGTGGTATTCTGGGGATGTGTATATTCGCTGAATCGATATGGGGTGATCGACGATTAAAGATCAATGATTAAGGGTCAAGGACAAGGTGTGCATCGGTTATAAGCCACCGTTGGATTCCCCGATCCCAAAGACCACACTCGGTTGGCATAGTTCCAATAGTCGGTCACCGGAGCGCAGGTGCCCCCATTTTGCATTTCTCCCACTAGATTTTCATACTCACCGTTGACCACCCAGAGGTATTCGATGTCGGTTGTTGGCATATCGAGTTCCACTTGCCAAGTGCCATCTCCGTTGTTGGTTGCTGGTACGGTGGAGTAAGAATCCCAGTTGTTGGCCCATGGTCCGGTTAGGGCTACGCTATTGACGGGTTGGTTGGTGCAAGAGGTATCCACGGTCATCATCAGTTTGGTTGGGTCAGAGACGGTGCTTCCATCTGGTTCATAGACCCGTACATAATCGATTTCCATTCGTTGTGGAAACACGGTGGTTGCATCGGGATACCCAGGCCAGTTGCCTCCCACTGCCACATTTAAAATGATGTGAAAGCGTTGATTGAAAGGAGCGGGAAAAGAGCCCGCTGTGGAATACCAATTGGTTTGGGTTTGAAAGTGTACATCGTCTACATACCAGCGGATTTCACCTTCTTCCCACTCTACTGCAAAGGTGTGAAAGTCGTTGGAGAATGGTTCATTGAGGGTGTAACTATCCCCCGTGTAGACATTTTGTGGCCACGGTCCTCCATAATGCAAGGTGCCATGCACAATATTTGGTTGGTGTCCCACCAGTTCCATAATGTCAATTTCACCAGAAGCCGCCCAACCACCATAAACCCAATCAGTCGGAAGCATCCAAAACGCCGGCCAAATCCCTTGTCCAAAGGGGAGTTTAATTCGGGCTTCGACGCGCCCATATTGCCAGTCACCTTGGTTGAGGGTACGTAAGCGAGCAGAGGTATAGGAACGGGTACCATCACTGCCAGTGTATTGTTCTTGGTGGGCTTCAATGATCAAAGCGCCATTTTCAATCCGAGCATTGGTGGCGCGATCGGTGTAATACTGGGATTCGTTGTTGCCACCCCCTTGACCATTGACCTCAAAGTTCCAACGGTCAGTGCGAATTTCACTGTCTAAAAACTCATCTCGCCAGACCAGATTCCAACCTTCTCTGGTGGCGTCGATGGCGGCTTCTGGATCGCTGGGTTGGTCAGTATCTTCATTGGAGGGTTCGGAGGCGGGCTCAACACTGGGTTCGGACGCCGGTTCGGCACTGGGTTCACTGGTGGGTTCCGTTGTATCGGTATCTTCAATATTGTCAGTGGAGGTATCTTCCAGTGATGTTGTAGGGGTTGGTGTGTGACGACAGCCACTTAAAGCCAAGAATAACCAAGTCATCATCTCAATATCCATTGTTCAGTGTTCAGTATAGTGTATCGAGTTGGAGGTAGACCGAACATCAAAAGTCTCTATTCTGCAGGTTTGAGAATGTTAGACGTGAAAAATGTCGGTATTGAGCCTTGCAATCGTTGTATACTAGTCTAGTTTGATGAAAGGAGAAACCATGAAGTATTGGAAGTGGCTAGTGTCGGTGGTGGTGATGGGTCTTGGGTATCTAGGGTGGTGCTTTTCCATTTTTCATGGGTATGTTGATCCGGTGTTGTATGCCAACAAAGGTATAGATATTTCTCATCACCAAAATACCATTGATTGGGATGCACTCAATAATGGTTCAGTGGATTTTGTCTATATGAAAGCGACGGAAGGTGACGATTACCTTGACCCTGAATTTAGCCGCAATTGGAATGAAGCCAAGCGCGTTGGTATTCCTAGGGGAGCCTATTTGTTTGTGACTTTTTGTTCTGATGCCAAAGCCCAAGCGACCAATTTTATCAAACATGTTCCCAAGGATGATTCGGCACTACCACCGGTGTTGGATGTGGAATTTCGGAACTGTAAAGCCAAGTGTTGCCAAGAATTACCAGCCAATGAGGATATCGTTGCTCATGTGAGTACCCTTTACGATGCCTTACAGACACATTATGGGGTCGAACCAATCGTTTATACCACACCTGCGTTTTATGAAAAGCACCTTCGTTCTTTCCCATACGATCGGTATTGGGTGGCCTCATGGGGACTGTGGCCTTTTTGGCGACCAGATTGGATGATTTGGCAAACGGCGGCCGGAGAACTCTCAGCCACCAATGGAGATATCCAAGGTGTCGAAGGAATGGTTGATCGTAATGTGTTGCGGGGTACGATTTCGGATTTGCGTCAGTGAGTTTGGATGGACAGTCTGGTTTACCACAACCCATCAGGATCATAGACCCGTTCAAAACTTTGAGAGGCTGCACAGGGATCGAATGGAGTGGAACTACTTCCCAGTTCAAGGTGTAGATGTCGAAGGTCTGAACGTCCAGAGTTACCCATATCGGCGAGGTGTTCTGAGATGTTCACCCTATCTCCAACCTCTATCTGAATGCTATTTGGTTTGAGGTGGGCATATCGGGTAAAGATTTGATCGCCATGATCGATCACGATGTGATTTCCCCAACCGCTACCACATTCTCGTAGGGTGGTATTGGAACTGAATTCTACCGATTGCGGACATCCAGTACGTACATAGACTACCGTTCCTGTAGAAGCAGCCACGATGGGAACTACGGATGTACCAGTGTCGGCATGGATGTAGTCAATGCCTTCGTGGTTGGCGGGGTTGTTTTCTGTACCTGCAAAGGCGACCTCACTGGTGAAACTGGTGGGTATTGTCCAAACTTTCGATGTGGCGACTGTGGGAAGAGGGTGTCCAGTGACTTGAATCGGTGCGAAGTCTTCTTCGTCCGAACGATATTCTACACAGTCTGGCGTACTGCTGTCAGCGGTGTCGACAGTGGTCGTATCTTGTGTATCACTGGTGTCACTTGCGCTATCAGTGGTGATCGCACTGTCATCAGTATCGATAACAGAGGTATCGGTGATAACAGATTTAGGCTCGTTGGTTGTGGTACAGGCTATAGAGAGAAAAAGAAACATCTGGTTCCCGATAGGTTGGTGTAAGCGGTGCTTTTAAAACCTATCCGATCATTGTCGCAGAAGCATCCAACTGAAGCGATCAGACATGTCAGAGGTTTCACAGTTTCTGCCTGGTCCAAATTCGAGCGCGGCGATTGCACCAAAGGTGTAGGCTTGATTCTCCAAGTCAATATCAAACTCGCCAAAGGGTGCCATGTATTCCTCTCCGATTTTGAAGGTGTAACCAGTGGTGGTTAGACAATCTTCTTCGAGGCTGCCGATATCGTTTTCACTGTGCTCAACCACAAATGGCAAGTCGACTTCGCTCAAAGCTCCACCCCATGAACCACCTTCTAAGGCCATCATCAAACCATCGTCATCTTCCAAGATGATCCCGGATTCCATTCCAAAGCCCATTTTGCTGTAGACAGTTAAAGAGACATTATCAGCAGCACCCCAGCGCGGTACAAATTGACCTTCGAGGGTGGCCTCATTGCCTTCAGGGTCAAATACCGAGTATCCGATGATGTGTTCGGTTTGTGTCTCATCGACAATGACCAGTTCCACACCACAAGAGGTGTTGTTTTCTTCCCCTGTTCGGACATCTAGTAGTTGTCCAATGATCGAACGGGGTTCTTCCGCTGACATAGTGGGTGCAAGATCGTCTGAAAAACAAAATTCTAGGCGACCGGCCGCTGGGGGTGGATCTTGGGTACAGGCGGTAAACAAAGTCCAAAGTAGCATACAAACTCCATCTGATTATTGGTGATGTATCCTACCGTGCAAAGTTTGTGCCAATGATCGGAGGCGATCTGAGCGGTTCAGTGACCACTAATATTAGGGCGTATAAAAACGATCGTCCCAAAGCCATCGTTCATATTCAGATACCTTCACCATCGGATATTTGTGGTTTTCCAACTGTTCCCAAGTGAACTGTTGTGGAAAGAAGGATGCCAGTTCGTCAATCACTGGAGAAAGCAACGATTGGATTTGTCTATGGATGGTGCTTAGATGGTGGACACTTCCATATCGACCATCGGAACCTTCTAAATAAACACTGTTATTTTTTCGTAATTTTGGAATGGGGTAGATTTGCTGTGCATATTGGAGCAACATGTGAAAGTGTTTGAAGAGTACCTTGTCGGAAACGGAGGCTTCAATCAAGTCATTGAGATCGGCAATGCTCTCGCTCATTTTACGAAGTTTATAGGCTGGGTGACTGGCTTGTAAATCACGCATGCTATTGGAAGCCAGTGCATATTGGAAAATTGGAGAGCGTTGTCGTTTGAAGTGGTAGGGATTGTCACGAATCGCTTGTCTCATGAATTGTCCAGTCCAGAAGTCATCCTCTTCAAAGGCTCGATATTCAGTAAAAGCGGCAATCAACATTTTGCGTTTCCAACTTCGGGTTTGTTCAATCTGTTCTTTGAGCATCAGGTGGATTTGGTTCATGTGACGGTTGTTTTCCGGATCATTAAACCAACTGAGATCTGGCATCTCACCACCGCAGGGCATGGTTTGAGTGGGGTCGAACATGATCAGCAGAAATTCTTTGGCGGTGATCGCGATATCTTTAGGGTTGTGTACAGAAGGCATGGGGACTCCAAAAGGGGTGAGTGTTCCTAACGAGGCCCAGATGTAAATTCGGATAGCATCTATTTTCTATGAAGAAAGCAGTCGGTTCTAACTCTTGGAGGCCAACTTTTTAAGGACTGCCATCTCCTGTTGACATTCTACAATATCTGGTGCTTCAGGATGGTATAGCATGTATTGTTCGAGGGCTTCTATGGAGGCCGAAAAGCGTTTCATGTGCCCAAGCACAATGGAATGGGTTCGATGTAACTGGGTCATTTTGGGTTGTAAAACCATCATCCGTTCTAGTGAGCGCAACATGCCTTCATTCTGTTGCAGACGTCGGTGGGCATAAAAGAGATTGTGGCACATCCGCAGTACAATACACAATGAGGAACTCGGTTGGATACACTCTTCAAACGGTTCGGTAATACCCCACTGTTCATGCCAAAAACGCAGGTCTTCCTCATTCAGGATGTTTCCTTTGTCAAAAGGATCAATGAAAAAGGGTCGAACTGCTGTGGTGGGTTGAACCAGAAAATGTCTTGGAAAACCAATCCCTTGCACGGGTATGTGCAGGCGTTTGGCGATTTCAATATAGAGCACACCCAGTAAAATTGGTAGTCCACGTTTTCGGGCAAGTACCTGGTGAATCTGTGAGTTCCGAGGGTGATAATAGTCCTCCGTATCCCCTTGAAACCCCAGTGTATAAAAGAGGTGATGATTGATTCGAACGATTGAGTCTAGGACATCAGAGGGATCTGGAAGGTGGATTTGGTTCGCGATCTGATCTAGTTGTGCCAAGGTGTCATTGGGTGTATGTGGATCTTCATCTTGGGCGATCCAATACAGCGCCTCATCCAAAGGAATAGTATCTTGGAGACACACAGATGCCAAAGCTTGTTGGGCCTTGGATGGTTGAAAAGAGAAATGCATACAGACATCGTATAGCGTGATTACAGACGATTCACAGATGCCAAAGCAGAAATTGTTGATTTGTTTAAGGCGACTGGTTGTGTGGGACCATAGCAGTTCAAGACCATACCGTCTAAGGACAACATATCGAGGTGATGAAAGAGTTTGGTGCCGTCCACGATATCCATTTGGAGGTTATCCAATTTGTCAGCAGCCGCTTGAATGAATCGGTGCGCAGCATCTTCTGCAGTAAAAACAGCAACCAAAGCCCGTTGTTGATGATCAGGAGCCAAGGCTACGTGGTTTTGTCCGTTGGCATCTTGAACCAGTGGCAAATAGTATCCCTCAAATTCTTTGAGAGCGTTGAGAAAATTATCATCTTTGGCTTGGGTTTCCAATATGGTTTCCAAGTGTAACGAGTTGGTCATTCTGGTCAAAGAGTCAAAGAGTCCATTGGGTATTTGTAAGGCGTGTTCGGTGTGTCCGTCAATGATGATAGATTGGACGGGTGGGAGGT
>CAKZLX010000449.1 GCA_937127265.1 uncultured Pseudomonadota bacterium | reverse complement strand
ACTTTCGATACGCGATTGATATAAATCGTCTTGTCGTTGGACGATTCATTATTACGTTTATTTTCTTTAGCCACGATAACCTCTCTTATAATTAGTTCAACAAGCCGGCTTCACGAATAGAGTCTGCAAGGGCCTTGACACGACCGTGATACAGAAATCCATTACGATCAAAGACAACTTTTTCGATTCCTTTAGATTTTGCAAGTTCAGCCAGTTTCGCACCTACTTTCTTTGCAGCCTCAACGTTTCCACCATTGCTCAATCCAAGTTCTTTATCCAAAGAGCTAACAGCGCCTAAGGTAATTGAACCAATCTTTTGTGATGAAGCTTCATCGTTACCATTTTGCAGATTAAACCCTTCAAAATCATCGTTAATCAACTGAGCATAGATATGCTTTGCAGAACGATATACTGTGACTCGAGGACGCTCAGCGGTACCGAACACTTTCTTACGGACTTTATACTGACGACGCTTTCTCGCCAATGTTTTCTTATTAGTTTTTGCCATGACAAGATCTCCTACTTACTCTTACCAGCTTTCAAACGTACGACTTCACCTTTATAGCGAATCCCTTTTCCTTTATAAGAGTCTGGGGTACGATGTTTGCGAACTTCAGACGCAACCTTACCAACCAACTCTTTGTCGATACTAAATAGTTTCAAGGTTGGAACCTTAGCACCTTTAACAACTTCGGCTTTGATACCCTCAGGAATAGGATGGATACGAGGATTACTGTAACCAACGTCCAATTTCATTTCCTTACCCATAACCGCTACTTTGTAACCAATACCATGGAACTCAAGTTCTTTGGTAAAACCTACAGAAACACCAGTGATCATGTTGTTGAGAAGAGCGCGCATCAGGCCATGACGAGCTTTAACTTTCCCAGATTTCAAACGAAGAGACGATTTCTCAGGTGCACTCAGTACTTGTGCTTTACCATCATTGACTTCAATCTCGGTTGTTTCAACCAAAGGTGTAGTTAGGGAGCCCAACTTACCTTTCACATGAACGACACCGTCTTTCACATCAATGCTGACACCTGAAGGAAGATTAATCGCTTTATTACCAATACGTGACATACGTTCCCCCTATTACCAGATATAGCAAAGGACTTCACCACCAACACTAGCATCACGTGCTTCTTTGTCAGTCAAGAGACCTTTGTTTGTTGTTAAAATTGCAATCCCAAGACCATTACGAACTCGAGGAATGTTATCTGCACCAACGTAGTAACGACGACTTGGCTTAGATACACGCTTCAAACCACGTAAAATTGATTTGTGATCGTCATCATAGCGAAGAGATACCTCAATCGCTTTCAAGACTGTACCTTTTCGATTCCCAGCCGTTTCAATTTCTTGCCAGTTTGCAATAAAACCTTCACGTTCTAGAATCGTTACGATACCTTTTTTTACTTTGCTAGAAGGACAAATCATTTTGTCATGTCCTGCCATTGCTGAATTTCGCATGCGCGTCAGCATATCTGCAATCGGATCCATTTTATACTCCTTAGAAATATTATTTGTATTACCGGCTTACCAAGAGGCCTTGGTTACACCTGGAATCAAGCCTTGCAAAGCCAATTCACGAAAACAGATACGACACATGTCGAACTCGCGAATGTATGAACGTGGACGTCCACAAATGTTGCAACGGTTTTTTTGACGTACAGCAAATTTTGCAGTGCGTTTTCCCTTAGCTATCATTGATTTTTTAGCCACAACTCTCTCCTACCTTGATTATTTGCTTTCTTTGAATGGCATTCCCAAATGCTTTAATAAGGCACGGCCTTCAGCATCTGTCTTTGCACTAGTTACGAAAGTAATGTTCATACCATTTACTTTTTTGATGTCATCAAACTTTAACTCGGGGAAGATCAACTGTTCCAAGATCCCCATAGAGAAGTTACCACGGCCATCAAATCCTTTCGCGTCGATACCACGGAAGTCGCGGATTCGTGGAATTGCAATCGAAGTTAAACGATCGAAGAATTCCCACATTTTATCACGACGAAGAGTAACTTTTGCACCAAGAGGCATACCCTCACGAAGTTTAAAGTTCGAAACAGATTTACGAGCTCTGGTAATGACTGCCTTTTGACCGGAAATCAAAGTGATTTCATTTGCAGCAGCATGCAACAGCTTCACATTTTGAATTGCTTCAGACATACAAGTGTTGATAACAATCTTTTCCAGCTTCGGAACTTCCATGACATTTGAGTACTTGAACTCTTCCATCATTTTGGAGACTGTTTCATTTTTGTATAGTTCAAATTTACGGGCTTTCATTTTTGCTCCCCTTCCTAATCAAGTGGCTGGTTGGTCTTTTTGTTGATTCGAATAGAGCGACGTTTACCATCGACAGTCGTGTTTTGAAAACCAACTTTGATGAGTTCATTTGCTTCTGTATCAAACAAAGCAACATTTGAAATGTGTAAAGCAGCTTCGCGCTTGAACTTATATCCAGCAGACTCTGCAGTTCTTTTCACATGCTTGGTGATCATATTGACACCTTCAACAATCACTTTATTGTCTTCACGAAGAACAGAACGAACTTTACCGATTTTGCCCTTCTCTTTACCCGCAATCACTTTCACGGTATCATTTCTTTTGATTTTGTATTTCATGATGTTTCCTACTTTCTTTATTCATTCAAGAATGATTAGTACACTTCACTACCAGCCATTGACACGATCTTGTGAAAGTCTTTGTCTTTCAACTCACGAGCAACAGGGCCAAAGACACGAGAACCAATGGGTTCTTTATCTTTGTTGATTAAAACAGCAGCATTGGTATCAAAACGAACGTAACTTCCGTCTTTACGTCGCATCTCTTTTGCTGTTCGTACAACAACAGCGCGAGCCACTTGACCTTTGCTAGCCTTCCCTTCTGGGCTGGCTTCTTTAACACTGACAACAATCACGTCTCCAACAGAAGCATAACGACGATGACTTCCGCCCAACACTTTGATGCACATAACTTTTTTGGCGCCTGAGTTGTCTGCAACTTCTAATACACTTTGATTTTGAATCATTGTAATTCTCCTTCGATAGTTAGATTAAAATTGAGAGCCACGGTTCTCAATTACAATCCAGCGTTTTGTTTTAGAAAGAGGACGTGATTCTTGAATCAAAACCTCATCATTGACGTTACATTCGTTATTCTCGTCATGCGCGTGGTACTTGGCACTGCTACGCACGAACTTTTTGTACTTGGGATGCAAAACTCGACGTTCTACTTCCACAACAACAGTCTTTCCACCTGCAGGCTTATTTGAAACGACTTTTCCTTGCAGAACACGTTTACGACCTGTCGATTCTTCATTATTTGTCATCGTTCTCTCGTTTATGTATGTTTACGTTTATTCATGGAGTAAACTCTCAATGTTAGACATTGTGGTTTACCAGCGGTGAATGTTGCGGTCTCCCGTTGAAAACAGGACTCAACAACGATCTCTTATCTACAAGCAATGCATAAAAGAAAAGAGGCTTACCTAAGCAAGCCCCCTCTATTAACCTGATGCGTAGTTGACGTCAAATTTATTCGCCGTCTTCCATCTGCTCATTCAAGTCACTAGCAAAAGAAGATCCTTCTGTACTTGCAACAGCTTCTGCTTTAAATGTACCGCGGTATGTTTCACGCAAAGAATCTTTGGCCAAACCATTTGCCAGTTCACGACGACGCTGCTCTGTACGAACACGAGCAATATTGCGACGCGCTTGTTTGATCAACGTAACATCACGCAACTGTTCAGCACTCTTACGAAAACGTAAGGCTACAGTTTCACGATCCAATTGTAATTCAGCATGTACCAATGCTTCATCTGACAATGCTGCCAATTCAGAATTTGTATATTTCATAACGACTCCTTACTTCAACACTGTACGACGTTTGATGAACTTGGTTGGAAATGGAAGTTTATGACTGGCAAGACGGAATGCCTCACGTGCAATTTCTTCCGATACACCATCCATTTCATATAAAACACGACCAGGCTTGATGATAGCTACCCAGTGATCTGGACCTGATTTACCTTTACCCATACGAGTTTCGGCTGGTTTCTTTGAGATAGGCTTGTCAGGAAACACACGAATCCAAACTTTACCTTGACGCTTTGTGTAACGTGTCATCGCAATACGAGCGGCTTCAATCTGTCGGGCGGTCATACGACCACAACCAGTAGCTTGCAAAGCGAACTCACCAAATGAAACTTTTTGGCCACGATAAGCCAACCCAGTCATACGGCCTTTTTGTACTTTACGATGCTTTACTCTTTTTGGTAATAACATACTATTTTCTCCTATAGACTAGAGGATTAGCCCTCAGTGTTTGCAAATTCACCTTTGTAAATCCAGACTTTTACACCGGTGATACCATAAGTGGTTTTGGCTTCTGCAGTTCCATAATCAACATCAGCACGCAATGTATGCAATGGAACACGACCTTCACGAAACCATTCACAACGAGACATGTCTGCACCGCCCAAACGACCAGAGCAGGAAACTTTGATTCCTTGAGCGCCAGCACGCATAGCTTGCTGAATGGCTTTCTTCATAGCACGTCGAAAAGAAACACGCTTAACCAACTGTTGAGCAATGTTTTCAGCGACTAATTGCGCTTCCAAATCGGCTTTACGAACTTGAATAATGAAGAACTTTGGTTTTGCTTGAATGAAAGTTTGCAACTCATCACGCAATATATCCAAGCCCTTAGACTTACGTCCATAAATGATACCTGGCTTTGCAGCATGAACTTCAATCTCAACCTCTGCAGAGTCATGAAACCCCTTACGACGAATTTCAATCTTGCTGATTTGGGCATCTGCAGTTTTCTCTTTCAAAAACTTACGAATCGCCAAATCTTCATGTAAGAACTTTGCATACTGTTGTTTTTCAGCAAACCAAACAGATTCCCAGTTACGAGTCACACCAACTCGAAAACCAATCGGATTAACTTTTTGTCCCATGATTATTCTCCTTGCTCAGAAGCGGCTGCTTCAGTGTTAGTGTCGACACGCTCTTCCAATACGATAGTCATGTGACAAGTTTTCTTTGCAATACGATAGGCCATACCACGAGCTCTTGGACGGAATCGACGCAATGAAGGTCCTTGATCAACAAACACAGTCTTTACAACCAAGTCTTCCACATTGATCTCTGGATTTTTAACCTGAGCATTGGCTACTGCAGAACGCAAAAGTTTGTAAAAGATACCGGCTGACTTCTTGCGTGTGTAAAGCAAACGCTTCAATGCTTCATCGGCTTCTAGACCACGAATCATATCTGCAACCAAACGGGCTTTTTGTGGAGAAACACGAGCCAATCGCAAAACCGCGCGAGATGCTTCAGTTGAGTTTGCTTTTGCTTCGAGTTTACGTGCCTTACGGACTTGAATATTTTTTCCCATGACAACCCTCCTCAGCGTTTCTTAGATTTTTTATCGGCTGCATGACCACGATATGTACGTGTCGGGGCGAACTCACCCAACTTGTGCATAATCATATCTTCCGTAATGTACACAGGAATATGTTTTTTTCCATTGTGAACCAAGAAGGTCAATCCAACCATATCGGGAATGATTGTGGAGCGTCGACTCCATGTTTTAATTGGCGCAGGATTGTTACTCTGCTTTGCTGCCATCACTTTCTGAATGACGTGCTCGTCAATGAAAGCGCCTTTTTTTAATGAACGTGCCATATTCTTTCCTGTTATTTACGACGTTTAACAATAAACTTATTCGACGGATTCTTTTTAGAACGAGTCTTGTAACCTTTTGTTGGCTTACCCCAAGGTGTTACAGGATGACGTCCTTTTGATCGACCTGCACCACCACCATGAGGTTGATCGAGTGGGTTCATTGCAGTACCACGAACTGTCGGGCGAACACCCAACCAACGAGTACGACCTGCTTTACCAACCACATGAGTGTTGTGTTCAGAATTACTCACTTCACCAACTGTGGCCATACAATTTTTGTGAATCTTTCGCATCTCACCACTTGGCAAGCGAATGGTCACATACTGTCCTTCTTTCGCCATCAAAGTAGCAGAAGAACCCGCAGAACGGCATAACTGTCCACCACGACCTTGTTGCATTTCGATGTTGTGAATTTTTACCCCATCAGGAATGGTATGCAAAGGCTTACAGTTCCCTGGATTAATATCACAAGTTTCAGAAGTGATAACAGTGTCTCCAACTTTTAAAGATTTAGGAGCCAATATGTAACGCTTTTCACCATCTGCAAAATGAATCAATGCGATGAAAGCTGTACGGTTAGGATCGTACTGCAAAGAGTTCACTGTGCCTGGAACATTAAGCTTATTGCGTTTAAAGTCGATGACACGATAACGTTGTTTGTGACCACCACCTTTATGGCGAACGGTAATACGACCATTATTGTTACGACCGCCTTTTTTCGACTGCTTGGTGATCAATGACTTTTCAACTTTGGCCCCTTTGGTCAAGTCAGCGAAATCATTTCCACTCATTGCACGTCGAGATGGCGTAGTTGGACGAAACTTTCGAGTACCCATGACTATTCCTCCCCGTAGATATTGATGCTGTCACCAGCAGCCAATCGAATATATGCTTTTTTCCAATTTGAACGCTTACCAAGGAAACGACCAAATCGCTTTTCTTTACCACGAACAATCAATGTACGTACAGTTTCAACTTTTACGCCAAAGTATTCTTCGATTGCAACTTTTACATCTTGCTTGGTTGCTTTCAAACCAACTTCGAAGACGTATGTGTTGTTTTCATCATTGTGATCACTGGTAGACTTTTCAGTTACCAGTGGTCGAACCAAAATATTTCTCATTTCCATGATTCACCCCAATCGTGCCATAACGCCATCAATCGCACCTTTGGTGAGAACCAAGTTTTGATGCTTTAAGATGTCGTATACGTTCAATCCTTCAACAGGTAGAACAGTTACTTTATCGATGTTTTGTGCAGACTTAAATACCGCATCACCTTTAGCGTTATCTTCGCCAGTGATGACCAATACGTCATTCCATTCAAAACGTCCCATCACGTTGATAAACTCTTTTGTTTTTGGTGCATCCATTTGAAAAGCATCCAAAACGGTCAAAGAACCTTCTTCACAACGGCGAGACAAGGCTGCAACCAAAGCAGCTCTACGGGCTTTTTTGTTCATTTTGTGGGCGTGTGAACGAACGTTAGGTCCGTGAACTACACCACCACCACGCCAGTGTACAGCACGAGTAGTACCAGCACGAGCACGACCAGTACCCTTTTGACGAAATGGTTTTTTACCACCACCAGATACTTGTGAACGGCTTTTTACTGCATGATTCCCAGAACGGCGTTTGGCGAGTTGATATCGAACTGCATCGTAGAATAACCATTCTCGAACTTCAGCTCCAAAGACAGAATCAGACAATTCAATCTGTTCGACTTTTTCCTTGTTTGTATTGTATACAGGAAGCGTTGGCATGATTTCCTCCAATTGATCGCTTCATTAATAATGGTGAATAGCTTAAACTGATTTGATACGACAGAAAATCCCAGCTGGCAAAATCAATGATTGTAAAACCTTGACTTCATCAGATGTTGGACTAGCAATATCAATCAAACGATGATGAGTACGTCGTTC
The DNA here is from genome assembly GCA_937127265.1 of uncultured Pseudomonadota bacterium. GTDB lineage: Bacteria > Myxococcota_A > UBA796 > UBA796 > UBA796 > CAJWHX01. Next base: position 500 of record CAKZLX010000449.1, on the reverse strand, counting down.
GAACTGTTCACGTGACTTTTTGTTAACATGAGGACCACGAAGTACAGTCCAGCGATTAACTGTGGTTGGAAGAGGAAAAGGACCGGAGATACGGCCATCATCAACTTCATCCATTTTTACTTTGTTCATGATTTCTTGAGCGGCTTGATCCAACAACTGATGGTCATAGCTTTTCAAGCGAATACGAAGAACCTTCGACATTTTTGACTCCACTTTCATAAAAGATGGTTTGCAATAATTTTATCAAGGGGAGTCAAGTGTACACAAAGGACCGAACATTAATGTCGGCACATTGTATACTCGTCTGACATCGCGACACCCTAATCGCACCCCATTGACGAGAACTCTAAAAGAGAGGGTAAATAAATTTACAATGTAGTTGGTTTCCAAAGAGGAGAACTTACCAACGGAAGTGTGAGAATGCTTTGTTTGCCTCAGCCATTCTGTGTGTGTCTTCACGTTTTTTAAACGCATTTCCACGTTGGTTTGCGGCCTCAATC
>CAKZLX010000448.1 GCA_937127265.1 uncultured Pseudomonadota bacterium | reverse complement strand
AGACAACATCACCAAACGGGTTTCAATCGGTTGTAATTTTGGGGCTGAGGTAACCCCTGGGATTTGGGTAACCGCAACAATCTCTTGCCAGATATCATCGGGAGACTGAATCTGCTCTCGCCAATTTCTGAAAGGTTTACCATTTACATCTTCCACCAAATCTTTGGTCAAAGCTTGTTGACGGATATGGTCAGCAGTATAAAATCCACCGGTGGTGACTGCAAATGCCCCCTCACTGTTGACCACAAACCTTCCTCTTTTCGTCCTATCTGTGGGACTGGGTAGGAATTCTGGTTTGTACTGGATCAGGTTTTCAAACATCGAAATCGGCGCAGGATCCAAGGCCGAATCGACTCGACCCAATTTCCCGACCACAGTTTCCACTTCAGGAATCCGAGAGACCAAAGCATCCAATGTACCCAGTGCTTTGGTATTAAATTCCATACCAGAATGCACCATCGATGTCGGCATCAACAAAAATGCCCCTTCATCGAGTGCCGGCATAAACTCGGAACCAATACCTGGAAACAGCCTATCAAAAGACTGATAGATAGCCGTTTTGTCTACCGATAGACCGAATATTCCCAAACCTTTATGCAAGGGTGCCAAGACCGTACCCACGCCCAACCAAATACACAACGACAACCCCACCATCATCGAAGGAATCGCCAGAAACGTCTTTTTGTAGGTCAAACACCAAAGTAATACCTGGGTGTAATAGCGATGCAAAGCATAAAACACTCCCAAGACCAAACTGGTCACCACTGTCACAAAACCAAGATTCCAGCCCATTGATGAGGTTGGCAAGGGCATCCAAGCCTCGGTCAACCACCAGATCATCAAGAGGATCAGTAGCCCCCGTAAGCCCGTTTGTACTGGTGGTTGTTGCAAAATGGATAAAGAAATTCGTTCAGAAAATTGCAGCAACCACTTGGTAAGCATCGGTAAAAACACAAAGACCACCACTACCGAGGCCACCAAAGCACTGGTTTTGGTCAAGGCCAACGGTCGAAACAGTTTTCCTTCCGAAGAGGTCAACCAAAAAATCGGAATGAAACTCACAATCGTAGTGGACACAGTAGTCAGGATTGGACTGGAAACCTCGGAGATTCCTTTGTACACCACATCTTTTATCGAAGATACTTCATTCTTTTCAAGATGACGTAAGACATTTTCGACAAACACAACTCCCAAATCAACCATCGTACCAATCGCAATCGCAATCCCCGATAAAGCCACGATGTTGGCTTCCACACCCAATAGTTTCATCAAACCAAAGACCAACAACACCGACAGTGGCAACATCAAAGCCACCACCATGGACGCCCGTATATTAGAAAGCATCAACAAGACCACCACCACCGTAATCAACAGTTCCAAATAGAGCGCCTGTTCTAGGGTCCCTAGGGTTTCTTCAATCAACTGACTGCGGTCATAAAAAGGCACGATGGTCAATTGGGAGATACGACCATCAGAAAGGGTCTTTTTTGGTAATCCTGGTGCTATCTGTTCGACCTGTGCCTTAATCCGTTCAATCACCGCCATTGGATTGGCCCCATAACGAGCCACCACAACACCGCCGACAACCTCAGCACCATCTTTATCCAAGACTCCACGACGTAATAGTGGCGCCATTTGTATTGTGGCCACTTGTGACAGTGGCACTGGAACATCATCAATCAAGGTGACGATGCTGTTTTCCAAGTCTTCAATCCGTTCAATCCGTCCAACTCCACGAATCAAATACTCAACCTGATTGATCTCGATGGTTTTGGCACCGACATCTTGGTTTGAAGATTGGACTGCTTTGATCACTTGGGGAAGACTGATGCCATAGGCAAACATCGCTTGGGGATCAACCTGTACTTGGTAGGAGGCAACATATCCTCCAATCGAAGCCACTTCGGCAACCCCTTCCACACCATTGAGGGCATATTTCAGCTGAAAGTCTTGTATATTGCGAATCTCTTGAAGATCCCAACCTCCAGTCGGTTGTCCCTTGGAGTCTCGCCCTTCGATCGTATACCAAAAGACTTGACCCAATGCGGTTGCATCTGGTCCCAATGTCGGCAAAGCACCCTCGGGTAGCAGTCCCTGTGGTAAGGCGTTCAGTTTCTCCAAAATCCGTGACCGAGACCAATAAAAATCCACAGATTCATCAAAGATGATGTAAATACTGCTCATACCGAAAATGGAGGAGGAACGGATTGATTGTACGCCTGGGATTCCTAAAAGTACACTGGTTAAGGGGTAAGTAACTTGATCTTCGATGTCTTGAGGTGACTGTCCAGTCCATTGAGTAAAAACGATCTGCTGGTTCTCCCCAATGTCTGGTATGGCATCAACAGATACAGGATCGGTTGGCAACCACTCAGGGGCTAGATCAAAGGGAGAGGCTGACACTCCCCATAGAATACACCCCACCAAGAGCAACAGTGGAATGATTGTGTTCTCCAAACAATAGAGAATCCATTTATTAAGCATGTGCACATCCAAAAAACAATTGACCGATCTAAACGAACAACACCCACGCAAAGACCACACTCCAATCCATGGAGGTTATCTAGGTGGGTACGGCAATCTTATATGCGATAAGAACAATGTTGGATAAACAATGGCAGTGGATCTGGAGGGGGTCCTCTGGCTCTGAGGGGTGGTATATTGGGTATACCCTGTTGGACATCACCCCAAGCAAGCAGTGGATTTGACGGATACGCTGGCACATAATGAACCAATGGCAACACCACACTGGTCAGGGTTTCAGAGTCGGTTGTCGGTACTGCAATCTCATCGCAACAAGATGGACGGTGAATAGAGTCAGCACCTTCTTCCAAATCAGGAGGCGTGTCGGGGTGACAACAAGCCCGTAGCATGATCTGATCCATCGGATGACAAAAAGAGATCGATTCAACCCGTGGCAAAATAACCGAGACCGCCATCAGCACAAAGAGGACACCTCGCAATATCGACAGGACTCGTTTCATACTGTTAAATTACTCGATCCGAAAGATCTTGTCAACAGTTCAAATTAGGTAGTCACAGAAGTCTCGGTATCCCACAGCAAGACGGTGTCCCCTTCAATGCCCGCTTGGGCAACAGTGACCTTCTGGGGAGAGATGATCGCTGACTCACCACGAAACGGTGTATCCAGGTCAACTCCCCAACGATTGGCTCCTACAAACCAGCCATTCCAATAGGGTGTACGCAATTTCCAATAGTGATCAATCGGAGAATCTTGGTTGAGCCAGTTGGTACAAAAAGCCAAAATGTCTGGCTTGGTACGCCACATCCAATAAATGAGTTCGTTGTCATTCAAATCCATGCAAATCGCTGGAGCCAAAGAGCCAAATTCAGTTTGCAACAACATTCGTTCAGTACCAGCAGTACACCAAGTTTCATCCAATTCATACAAAAGGATTTTACGATAACAGGCCACCAAATCCCCTTGAGATGAGATAACGACTGCCGAATTGTACAACCTACCATCCGAAGCTTCCTCAGCGATTCCACAAACAATCCACGACCGATAGTCTTTGGCAATCTTGGCGAGAGCTTGTGCCGTTGGTCCATCTGCTCGTTCGGTGTGCGGGCGAATATGTTCGGGCGAATCAAATACATATCCACTGACCGCCATCTCTGGACAAACGATAATATCGGCACCTTCCTTGGCGGACTGCTCAACCAAATGCAGTAATTCTGGTCGGGCAACTTGGGTTTGTCCTTTGGGGGGTTTATATTGAATGGCAGACAATTTCATTTTGGTTTCACACTCCACACGATTACGATGTCCTATCCGATTTCTACATTCTTCACATCTTCCACGAAGCGAGGTCTCACTTTCGGACTGATTGGCTTGGGACTAATTGTAGGTATGGGAGATTGTGTCCACAACGATGAAATGGCACCAACCCTACCAAAATACAGCTGGGTCTGGTCAGAAAATATCCAACCCGAAGCAGTACAGATTGGAGACTTGGTTTGGGTAACCGACCCACATCATCCAGAGCGCTTACATATGCGAAGAGTTATCGGACAGCACGGCGATCAAATGCAGTACATCAACGATGGTTTCTTGCGAAATGGCAAACGATTTCCAGTCTTGGATATGCGTGAGTGGGAAGAACACAGTAGAGTATGGAAAGAAACCTTTTACCAAGACAATCAAGAAATATCTTGGGAGATAATTCAGCCAAATCAAAACACCGAATGGCACAATACCAAGAGCACAATTGCCGATGGCAGTCTCTATCTAGCCTGTGATCATCGAGCCAAATGTACAGATTCGAGATGGTGGGGTGCCATTTCAAAAACCCGAATTGAAAAGAAAATACAGTTTGGACTGTGTCTATTTTGCAAAGAAGGGATGAACAAACGAAGTATTGTGTTATACTATTGACATGTAAACACTTTTTGGTATCTCCCATGCTCTATTCTGACCTCTCCCCGACAGATCAACGAGCCCTGTGGCAAGCCTTTGAAAAACGCTTTCCAGTTGGTCTCTCCAAAGAATTCCTCTTGAAAGAATCCCATACTTCTCGAATGGTTCGTGTGGAATCCTCTTGGAAATCCATCTTTAAAACCCTCGAAGAACATCCCCGTGACCTTTCACGCCTGTTACGGACAGCCACCGAAATGCGTCCAGATGACAGTAATCTCTGTGAAATGGTTGAATTGCTCTGTCCCCCCAAACCCATCGGTCTATTTGCAACCATCGCCTCGGTAATTTGCATGGGCATTATGGCTACACTGAGTTTTACCACCGATCAACAAACGCCAAATGCCTTTGTCAACGTCGAACAAACCCAAGCCGACCTGATGGCCCTCGAACGCTTTGAACAAGCCTCTTATACCGACGAAGTACTTGGAACAATCGAAAATATGGGCAGTGTTGATGAACCCATTCTCCTACCCGATGCCGGCATCGAAGAACAGATGCACGGAAGCCGTAACGCCCCCAATACCCTTAAAGAAGTCAAACCTACAATTGACAGCACAGCATTGATCGCCCAGCAACAAACCAGCCTCGCCTCCCCCCCCCTTGGCGCACCCTCTCGGTGTCAGTTAGAAGGCTCTGGAGACTTGATTGGCTACTGGTATGCCGGAGATACTCCACCGTTGGTAGAAAATGGCTGGACCACCATCTCTCGTGGAGTCAATGTTCGTACCGATTTTCCCGAAAAGCACAATGACTACAATGCCAAAGCACCAGTCTCTTGTGTTCTTCACGTGGACACCAAGGTACCCGTCCAAACAGACCCGATCTTGGTGGCTGGTGGAAAGTATTGGGTACCTTTGCGGAGTATACCTCGAGGGTGAGGTTGTCGATTTTACTGGGGTGAGGCCACCCCATCATTCACTTTGATGACGTCATATTTTATATATTCTTGGAGGTAAAAAGCTCTCGGCCTGAATCAGTATTCAGTTACTTCAACTTAGCCTCGATACGCTTCAAAACATCCAAAATATCTTTGAGTGTTACAGTATCGTCTTGAGATTCTTCTTGAAATGACTTTTGAATAGACGAAGATTGAAGTGCACTATCTCGCTGAGCCAATATCATCTCACGAACAGCATGGGGTTCTTTCACACCAATTAACGTACCTTCTGGCATCCCAGAAGAATTGCCAGCTGTTTCTATCGTGAGATAGAAAATATTAAACTGTCGTGCTAAAGGTCCTTGCTTCAAAGTGACATCTGTAATCTTATCAAAGGGTATATTCTTTTCACTCTTAAAAAATATACCTTGTTTGATAAATAAAGATTTATCGAGCACAACACATTCTTGATTATCTAGCCAAGCCCGATTATACCAACTACTCATTAAAAACCAGAAAGGCAATAAGGGTATTGTTACAATTAAACACAACAGAACAAAGGCCGTGGAAAAAGTATTGTAGGGTTTATAATTTTTCTCATCAAATTCAAATGTGTAATGAACATCTTGTTGCATCATTTTTACTCTCCCAAAAATTTACTATCTTGTGTAAGGTATCTTTAATATTTTACCACAATCAGCCTCTGTTGATTCTAAATCAAGGATCAACTTTTCAAATGTTGGCGTTTTATTTTTTAAATCTATTACCAAACACCTTGAATCCTCGATGGTTTATTAAGATATTGCAAAACAACTCCTCCGCAGGAAAAATCCAACTCTCTACATCAACCAACCCTCAAACACTAAACCAGCACCCAACTCACCACAAAAAGACCTCGCCACCCCATACAACATACCGTGTATACAAATGGTACGTAATTTCAAAGTGGAGAGTGGATGACGAATTCACAACCTGTCAACAGGATATCAAAGTGAGGTATACTCTAGTATCCGAACTTTTATAAACGTTGACAGGTTGCGAATACGACACCGCAAATACACTTTTAGTCAGTGAGGTATACTCTAGTATCCGAGCAAACAGAACCGAAGTTGTTCAAAGAATACGACACCGCAAATACACTTTTAGCGCTTGATTTGGTAAGTATCCACCACCATGTCGCCTTCCATATCAACAGTACAGTCGGCAATCTTACCGCGCACCCAACAGGTCCACTCTTGGGGATAGGTTTGGTTTTCGCTGTTGTCAACCCTCAGTGTCCACAAGTCGTCTTGTTCGCTAGGATTAGTCAGTTGGGCAGTCAAAGGAAATGTATAGATGTAGTATTCGCTATCCAGCATCACTTCCAAACGAAAGTCCCCTTCAAGATTGTCGTCCACCATCAAGGTGAAGTCTTGGACACCATCACAGAGATCCCGTTCACAAATCGAGATGGGCAATTCCGACTTGTTGTAAGAATAGGCACTCCACAGTCCGATGATACTACCGTTACACCCGAACAGTCCTAGACTCAACATGGTATACAAAAAGATGCGTATCGGCATTTATTCCCCACTCCCATCTGTCCAAGCAAACTCGACGATTTCTTGTTCAAATCGAACTTCTTGCGCATTTTGATACACATCCAAGATTCGAATGGTGATGACATCGTCCCAAACCGCATTGGTCACGTGTAAATCGTATCCTCGATCCAGGTTTTCTTCTTCGACGTTGACGTGCAAATGCCCCGCGAAATTAGCATATATTTTATCGGTATAGGGAGCCAACATCGTTTCAAAAGCGTCCATTTGCGCAGCGTTAAATGAACCAACCGACATCGGAATGTGAGTCAAAAAAATGGTGCTGTTGTCTTTTGCTTCTCCCAAACCCACCAGTTCATTCTCCAAAAATGGAAAAGAGCCTCCCTCAAAGTCATGCAAATACCCGAATTCAGTCCAAATACCTTCGGAAGACGGCAGACGAGAAGCCCAATCTAAGGCTACCAATCGAACCTCTTTGTGGGTGAAGGCAAAATTGGTAAAATAAGAATCTTGGCTTTCTTCAGGATTCCAAACCGAAACACCACCATAATTCCAAGCCTCGGTGTTGTCAGCCAACCATTCCATTTGTGAAGCAAACACCGTAGCAAAATTTTCTTCATCCCCATATTGGATTTCATTGTCTCCAATAATTGGCAAGTAAGGTACGTCCAACATCTCCAGAACCGATTTCGCAGTGGAAAGTCCCTCTCCCCAACCAACATCTCCGAGAACCGGTACCAGTTCAATCTGTCGGGTTTCGGCATGGTCATTGATCCACCCAATTGCCTGCTCCAATCGAGAAGTGTGTTCAGCATTTCCAGAGATGTGCGGATCTGCCAAAATGGCAATCGAATATTGATAAGTTGGTTCTGCTAGTTCAGCCACTGCAGTATCGGTACCCTCGACATTTTGTTTCTCAACTGTGCCACAAGCCAACAGCAACCACATATAGACTCCTTTCCTTTTGATATCATAACCGATTTAGAAATGGTCAAAACCAGATTGTAGTATTACGATTAATTAGATTGGAGGCACTATGATTGAGTTTGGGATGGCATTGGCAGGTGGTGGTGCTCGAGGCGCCTATTCGGCAGGGACACTTCGCTATCTCTATACTGAATTACCAAAGAAACTGGGCTTTCAACCCTGGCCAAAGGTGGTATCTGGTACCAGTGTTGGGGCACTCAATGGGTACTTTGCGGCTTCACAAAAATTGATGGAAATCAACCGTGGCAGTACTTTGTGGACCAATTTCACCGTCGAACAGGTCTAT
>CAKZLX010000447.1 GCA_937127265.1 uncultured Pseudomonadota bacterium | reverse complement strand
CTGAGGCGACTAAGAAAACAGTCATCGTCCCCAAGCCTACGAGCCAGCGTTTTGAATAGAAGACCCCCAAAACAGCAATTAATACGACTATCCAACCGGCATACCAAAAGATTCCCGGTAGATCTTTGTGTTGGAACATCGGCCACCAATAACTGACCCCCAACATGATGTTTTCGAGGGCTGAGGCTCTAGAGAAGGTGGCCACCGTTTCAATGGCGTTCACATTGTTTTGACTGGGACGAACACCTTTGACGATACTCAATACAAAGGGCAAGACCCAATAGGCAGCAAAGAGTAAAAATGTTCCACCAGCCAGTATCGCGCGGGTCAAAAACCATCCGAACCAGCGTAGTTTTAGTTTTAAACGAATAGCTGTTGGAATGGCACGGAGAGCAAACGTAACCCCCAATGCCCCCATGCATAGAATTATAAAAATACCAAAGTGGATGCCAGCAAAACTGGCACTGACAATCAGTCCCAAGGTGAGGTGGTACCGCAGTTCTGATAAGGTGGGGCGAATGGTAAATGGACGCTCACCATCCCAAGACTCTCGACCAAGAACCCTCCATGTCCAAGAAAGGGCAAGGGGAACCAGTGCATAACCACAGAGTAAGAAGATGTGTTGAATTCGGATCAACGCCCATGGATTGAGCGCATAGAAAATAGCCCCCATACAGATCCCAAAGTCACCAATCACAATTCCACGATGATCAGAAAGACGACGCATCAAGGAACCAAAAGAAAAGGCGCTGACCAAGAAAATACCGTAAATCAAGGAAACCAAGAAAATATGTCCACTGGAATCAAACAAGACCGACAACAGGTAAAATGGAGATATCCACAATAGTCTGGGCAGGTTAAACCAGTTTGGGGTTCCCAATTGTTCATTGAACACCCCGATGACATAATTGAGATAATTGTCCGACACTTTACCAAATGCCAAGTCACTAAAGGTGATGTTTCCCTCGGCAAGTAAGGGAAGACAGACAATGAATAAAAAAATAGCCGCCCACCATTCTCCAAGACGATGAAGAATAAAGCGTTCCCATAAGCGTTGTCGAAGGGTTCTTGCTGTCATAAGTGAGGGGGGAGGGTATTCTTTCTTAACCTGTTGTATTGTTTTGTGAAAGAATAGGTACAAGTAGAGATTTTAGAGTAGGGATGAAGAATGAAACAATCGATTTGGCAAGGGGTATGGTTTGCCCCTATCATCGGTCTTCTTTCGGGATGGTTGTTCTGGGGAATGCCTTTTGAGATTCAGTGCACAGTTGGGATAACGGTTTGGGTGGCTTTGTGGTGGGTCTTGGAAACAGTACCGATACCGGTCGCTAGTATGGTGCCGTTTGTGTTGTTTCCACTGACTGGGGTTCTCTCCAACAAAGAGGTCGCTACGGCCTATGGACATTGGTTGATTTTGTTGTTGATGGGTGGCTTTATGTTATCCAAAATGATTGAAAAAAGTGATTTGCATCAGCGACTGGCGATAACCGTAATGCGAACCATTGGAACGGATTCCCCCAAACGATTATTGTTGGGGGTAATGGTGTCCACGGCGGTGTTGTCTGCTTGGATTTCCAATACCGCAACCACCTTGATGCTGTTGCCAATCGTCTTGGCCTTAGGACGTTTTCAAGGCAAAGACAATCTTCCAATACTGTTGTTGGGATTGGCTTATAGTGCCAGTATTGGAGGAATGGCAACGCCGATAGGTACACCACCAAACATTGTGTTGATCGGTGTTTTGGAAAAGTCCACTGGTGAGACAATACCATTTTTCGACTGGATGGTGTTGGCTACACCAATTGCGACGGGGATGTTGTTGGTGACGTGGTGGTATTTATCCCGACAGTTAAAACCATCAACCACTGAGCCTCAACTCCCTACCTCAACACCAATGACTATCCCTCAAAAGAGAGTCTTTATGCTCTTTGGGTTGGTGGTATTGTTGTGGATTGGTCGGACTCAACCCTTTGGAGGATGGTCAGGATTGCTACCGTCTTCAAAAATTGGGGATGATACGATTGCCTTATTCGGTGTTGTCTTGGCCTTTGTGGTGCCTGTTGAGAAAAATAGCCCCGATCGACTCTTGGATTGGCATAGTGCCAAAGAGATTCCTTGGGGACTGTTGTTGTTGTTTGGTGGTGGGATTGCCATCGCCAAAGCCTTCATGGCATCTGGCCTTTCAGAACTGATTGGTCAGAAACTACTGGTTATCCAACACTTACCTTTGATGCTAATGATTGGAGGATTGTGTTTGGTGGTGACATTTTTAACCGAAGTGACCAGTAACACCGCCACAACAACCTTGTTGATGCCGATTTTGGTTTCCGCAGCCATCGTCGCTGGGGTAGACCCCAAACTGTGGATGGTGCCGGCGGCTTTGTCTGCCAGTTGCGCCTTTATGTTACCCGTAGCGACCGCTCCCAATGCCATTGTGTTTGGATCGGGAGAGGTAACCCCCCAACAAATGTCAACCCTTGGGTTTCGAATTAACCTAATTGGCGTGGTTGTGATTACAATCGGGGTATTGCTGCTTCTGTGAACGTCTACATTTATGGCGTGTTCAGTTGATTGTAGGAATCATCACCCCAACACTGCACCGCATCATCTTCGTTGATACCACAAGAGAAATTGGAACCGACAGAGATGTCGTTAAAGTAGTTGGTCGGTGGTGTGCTTTGTCCAAAACTGTTGTCGCCCCAACATTGTACGGCACCGTTGGTTCGTAGACCACAGGTGTGATTGACACCACCGTCCACAGCAAGGAAGGTGAGTGGTTGGTCGGTGGCACGTCCTTGTCCATTGGTTCCCCAACAGTCCACTTGGTAATCGTCCTGAATCGCACAGTTGTGGTTGTCACCAGAGGTGACCATCAAGTGTGTTCCGTTTGGTTCTGAACTTTGGGCGTAGGTATTGTCACCCCAACAAGAGACCGTTCCGTTGAAACTGAGAGCACAGGTATGATTGTATCCTGCACTGACCTCAGCCCAAGTGTTTCCAGTGGCTGGCAAAGGGGTTGCAGAGGAAGGAGAGGCTTGGCCACTGGTGTCGAAACCCCAACAACTGATTGTACCCGATGTGGTGACACCACAAGTGTGGTAGTATCCAGTGGCAAGAGAGATGAAAGTAATGCCAACCGGTGAGTCACCTTGTAGGACATCGTTAGAACCCCAACATTCGATTGTTTGGTCACTTTGTATGCCACAAGTGTGCTCATAGCCTGCTTCTACACGAATGTAGTCACCACTACGAATTGTCGGTGCTTGAGAGCGAGAGTTCAGTCCCCAACAATAGATGTCACCAGTCACATTCAAGGCACAGGCGTGGTTCCAACCAGCACTCACTTGGCTAAATTGTAGGGTAGGAGCCGCCGCTTGACCATTTCCATTTTCACCCCAACATTCCACTTCACCCGCGGCAGTGACCGCACATCCGGTATTTTCACTGAGATCAAATTGGGTAAAGGCTGCATTTGGGGCATTGTAGGTGGCGTGAACGCCACGTCCCCAGCATTGCACATTGTTGTTTCCATCGAGACCACAAGCCACACTGTCACCCAAGGACATCGAGGTGAAAAGGGTGCTTGGAACATTGCTGCTTTGTTGGAACAGATTGGCTCCCCAGCAGTAGTTGGCGCCATTGACATCAATCCCACAGGTGAAATTGTCTCCAGCATAGATCGAAGAAAACTGGACCGCCGATACACTGTTGATGTTGGTTTGGTTGAAACTACTGTTCCCCCAACAATAAACACCACCACCTGCATTCAAGGCACAAGCGTGTTGGTCGCCGACCGCCAAATCTGTGTGCCCATTGTTTTGTGGTGCTGAGGTGATTTGGTTGTAGGTGTCATTCCCCCAACACTCGATGTATCCATTGGCATCCAATCCACAGTTGAAGTTTTGTCCGGTTTCAATCTTGCTAAACACGCCCGATGGGGCACTGGTCTCACCATTTTGGTTGAAACCCCAACAGTGTAATTGACCATTGTCCTCAATGGCACAGGTGTGGTTTTCTTCGACGTCCAAATCAACATAGACGGCACTATCCCATCCTGCAGATTGTCCATACTGGTTGGCTCCCCAACATTCAATTGTACCATCAATCAAAATACCGCAACTGTGATTGGCACCCACTTTAACCATATCAAATGGTAAATAGTCGTAGCCATCGCAGTTTTGATCAAGATCATCGTAACGGATTTCTTCAATATCGGGATGAATGTTGGGATCAAGATCTTCACAATCACCATCACAGGTGGATACACCATCTGCATCACCATCAGCTTGGTCCTCATTATTAAGGTTAGGACAGTTATCAATCGCATCGCAAAGTGTATC
>CAKZLX010000446.1 GCA_937127265.1 uncultured Pseudomonadota bacterium | reverse complement strand
GGGGTTGGATCCAAACAACCATCGATTTTTGAACGATATGGTTTTAAATCGGGTAATGGAGTTGGCAAAACATCGTATTGATAATGTTCAGCTAAAAACGTACACACAGTACTTTTCCCACACCCATCTAAACCTTCCAATGCAATCCGATATGCTTTCATAATTCACCCCTAGTTATGCGTTTGTTGACTTGAAATACCAATGGATAAAATCTCAATATCTACAGATTTCTCGCCTAGATTAATCGTCACTTCATCTTCAACTTCCAAGCCCATCAGTACCCTGCCCAACGGAGAGTCATAAGAAATCCTATTGTGATTGACGTCTCCATCTTGATGTCCACAAATGAAGAACGTTCGTTTCTGTTCATTCATCGAGACTGTGACCAATGAACCCAAAATTACTCTTTGAGGTTCGACAATGGGTAGTGAACTCACCGACATATCTGCCAATAAACGCTCCAAATGTATGACTTTGGTGGATAAAGCCTGCATCTGGCGCTGATTCTCTTCGTAGGCAAAATTGTCATGCCACACAGAAGAATCTCCTGAGCCATTCGCATCTTCATTATCCTGACAAACTTCGTAGAATCGTTTACGTGTATCGATTAACAACTGATGCAATCGATCATAGCCACCTGGCGTTGTTTGAAGTACATTCATATTATTCCTTGTGTTGTTGATGCGTTGAGATTTGATACTCAACACAAGGAATACGAAATGATTTACTTCATCTGGATATTTCTCTTCAGATTTTTATGTGCCTATTTTGGACTTCATGTGTTGTTCGAAATACAACCCGACCTTGGAAATATAGATCATCTGTTCGATAAACAACTCAACATTGCATACATCTTGCTTCACGTGCATACATAAGTTTCTGTTATCTCGAGCGTTTATTAGATTTTAATAAAGTCTGGGAAGCGAGCAGGCCCCAAATCTTCAGAGTCGTATGGAATGCATAGAGTAAACGAGAATGAAATACAAACCCAGAAGATCTAATTCCAGATCTACCATTGACAGACATTCGATTTCTGTACCTGAATACTGGGGTCGTCAGCAAAAGTCTCATTCTCATACAACCCTTTAATAATTCTGCTTTAACTTCTTTTGGCGGAACAAAATTTTTTGCTTAGAGCAACTCTAGTCCCCTAAACTAGAAATTCCCTGCAATCGTTTATCTCTACATTTTACCCAAGATTCATCTTTCTGTTTCAGTTCGAGAAATCCCCTACGACAATCATATCGTGATTTAAAAAATTACCCCGGCATCCAGCCAATGTATTGTTCGATCACCAACTCTTCGATACAAAAAGGCTCCGGTGCTTCAAAACACACGTTGCTCAACACCATACTCATGTTGGCAGGGACTTCACCCCAGTCGGTCATTTCACCCTCAGCAACCACCGTCACATCCACAGCACCAGATATCGCCACATACTGTGCCGTTACTTCAGGATTGTAAATAGAGGCGTCATTACAAGACCAAGCATTGAGGTTGCTCCCTTCTTGGGCAACGATCAAGGGTTGAATATCATCTGTCATCGGATTGATCACATAGGAATGTTCAACCACCCCACGAGCGGATTGATGGGCTTCCATCGCCAGTCCATTGCCAGAAATCTGTAAGGCTAAAGTATCAGCATCATTGTGTAAATAGAGAAAATAATCTCCGCATCCACCACCAGTACTCAAGTCCCAAACTGTATCACTTCCCCATGTAGAAGAACCTGGATCAGGGTCACCTGTTTCTTGTGTGTCTGTTTCTTCAGTTCCCCCAGTTTCTCCTGTACCTTCAGAGCCCTCTGTACTTTCACCAGTATCACTTTCTACAGCCGTATCTTCTGCAATTGCCGTATCGGTTTCTTTCTCACCACAAGCCAACAATATCCAAAAAAACGTCATACTACCTCCGTTATTGGTGGCAGTATAACATCTCTTAAACTAGATAAACAACCTCTAATTACTTGGAAGTTTTATCGCGTAAGGTTTGCAATTCGTTTTGTAACTGTTCGATTTCAACCATGACTTTACCGTACTCTTCGATTTTGCCACTGCGCTGTAATCGTACCGACTCTTCGTACTTTTTAGAAATCTTTTTCTCTAAATCCACCACGGGGTCTTTTTTAAACCAACCAAACATTATTTCAACACCCCTTCAATTGCCGTTTTCAACTCTGCAGAATCAGGTGCCACCCCTGAACTGAACCGACCGACGACATTACCATCTTTGTCCACCAAGAACTTCTCAAAGTTCCAACGAATGTCTTTACCGGCACCTTTGTCCGATGACACCAAGGTGGTGTACAATTTGGAGCGATTTTTACCGTTCACATCTTGCTTTTCCAGCAAGGGAAAATTTACACCATAGTTGGCTTTGCAGAAGGTTTGAATTTCCTGAGCACTACCTGGTTCTTGACCACCAAACTGGTTGCAGGGTACACCCACAATCACCAAGCCTTGGTCTTTGTAACTATCATACAGTGCTTGCAAGCCTTCATACTGTGGCGTATACCCACATTTACTGGCCACATTCACAAAGAGAATCGCTTTGCCTTCGAACTCTTTGGCTTCAATTTTCTTTCCGTCTAATCCTGTGAGTGTCATATTGTTGGGCACACCAGCCTCCGAGATTGCCATTGCGATTGAAAAAATAAGGGACCACATACAGACCTCCTGTGTTCAGTTTGCATGTAGTCCTTTTTATGATGGTGGCAATCCCCAATGTCAAAGAGATACAAAATACACGTTTAAGGGATGTGCTTCCACTGTACCTGCTGAGGATTGCTAGACCATTGAGGCTGATACCAACTGGCTACCCCAAATGCCTGGTCCTCATGGCTACAAAAGTCAGGTATGTCCGCGGCCCACAATTTTGGTTGGAGTTCACGCTTCATCTGACAGACGGCCTTCATAAATAGACTGTCCGTGGAATGAACAAACTCCCAAGAACCAGACTTTCCGGCCACCCTTTTGGCATAAAAGACATCAATCGGAATCTGGTATTGGGCAAATACTTGCTCTACACACAAGAGATTTTCCAAATGCAATAACAGCACCGGTTGAAGAAAGAGCATACCAGCGCAGTCAATGAACAATTCGAGATAGGTGGCGTGCCATCTGTCAGAGGGAACAGAGGAGGCGGTAGCTGAACTGTGAATATTGGGGTACTGTGCCCGTAGATACTCGCAGTCTTCAAACAATTGCAAAGGAATGATTTCTTCACAGACAATCTGCTCATGGTGTCTTTCTGAATGGAAACCAAATGGATTTGGATCATTGATGACACGAAAACCAACATCTTTGGGGTCAATGTCATCCAAATCGTCATAGAGTCTTTGCACTTGGCTCAACAGGTTTGTACTGTAATCAGAAAAGATAAAGGCTTTCTGTCCAAATAAGTGTTCACGAATACCAAGTGGTGCTTGCTGCCTTCTGGGGACCGAGCGATATTGCAACTCGAATAAAGGAGAACAATCCAATCCTGAACCTGCTGACCAAACCACTTGACGAGCATTCAACAATGTACGTTTTGCTTCCTCCCAGTCTGCTTGTTCCTCGCTATGGATCGGTTTCAACTGGTTGATAAAATCGCTGTATGACATCATATCCTCTGCTTTGGTGACAACATGACTGTAACGATCTAACCTGATAATTTCGGATTGATTTTAGAACCTTGCACTGATTATTTACCCCATACCAACCTAAACTTTGATGCATACATCAAGCAACTGCTCATCACTAGAACGTAACCATCGAGAAACATTCCTATCCCATTTTTGTGACATCCGATGACAGATCTGCTGTCTTTTATTATAACGAACGTCATAAAATATAACTCCAATTTGGTAGGTCATCATGAATGTTCTGTTATTCCATTTCGCTTTTCAGGTTGCTCAAGCAGAGGACAGTGATCCCAATAGCAATATGACTGCACGGTCGGTCAACGTTGAAGATATGCATTACAAACCTGGCAAAGGACTGGTCATCTCAAGTACGGATGGTGATTTCACCATGATTACCCATCTAAGAGCCCAATACCGATACACCCTAGAATCGGAAGATGACCTGACGCACGGACTCCAATTGAGACGAGCACGATTGTTGTTTGAAGGCAATGTCTTTGGTCGAGAGAACAGTTACAAATTCGAACTCGCGGTGTCCCCAAAAGACATCGGCTTAAAAGGAGATGGTAGCATTGGTAAATCTCCCCTACTTGATTGGTACTTTGATTTGAGTCATTATCGAGATATAACAGTGCGCATGGGACAATATAAAGTTCCCTACAGTCGTCAACGTGTAGTCTCTTCAGGCAATCTTCAACTGGTCGATCGCAGTATTGCGAATGCCGAATTCACCTTGGATCGAGATATCGGACTGGACTTCCGTTCCAAAGATCTATTTGGACTGGAACGGCTTCGATATTATGCTGGGATATACATGGGAGAAGGTCATTCCTCTTATGATGAAGGAGACCTGGGCATGATGATGTTAGGACGACTAGAATACCTGCCTTTTGGCTTATTCAAAGACTATTCCGAAGCAGACTTTAACCGATACGATACCCCCAAATTAAGTCTGGGTATCGCCTATGCACAAGTGGAACAAGGAAAAGGAAACAAGGGGATCATTGGGTCCACTCCTTCTGATGGCGGAACCACAGATACCAATAATGCAACCGCTGATCTCTGTTTTCGATATTCTGGCATCAGCATTGACAGTGCGGTATTCTGGCGAGAAGGCATTCGAAATTCGGGTGAACTAGTCGATGAACTAGGTGTACCTCTACCGATAGAACCTGCCAGAAATGGTATGGGATACTACCTTCAAAGTGGATACTTATTACCCAAAAGCAACAACGAACTGGCGCTACGGTATGGACAAATCATACCCTTGGGTACAGACACTTCTTTAAACAAGACATCGGAAGCTGGCGTTGGACTGAACCATTATGTGGGTCAGCATGCCTACAAAATCCAAGGAGACGTCTTTCAAACTTGGGACGACAATGGCTTTACAAATGGGGTGACACAAGTTCGTCTGCAAATGCAAATGGCTTATTAAACCACATCACCCATCACCCGAATCGCATGCAAACGACCATGGGGTAGAAGCATGATGCAGATATGGGTAGCGGTGAAATCAAAGCCCGATTGGACATGTAGAGCATCTTGGGTCAGGGAGAAGGTGGTTTGCAATTGGCACTCCCCCCTAGAGATTGGGGCAATCTGATAGGTTGGAAGGTCGCTTCGCCCTTGGTGTTGTTCTGCGAAAAAGGTTTTCAGATCATCGGTGTTTGTTTCCTGACCCTCACTAGAAGTTACTTGCCAGTGTGGGCAATCGGATTTGGTCAACACGGTACCGGGTGGTAAATTGGCACTGAATACCCAAGCAGACCGCAAATAGTTGTTCACATGTCGATAGGTATCAATGTGAATCTCACGCACCATACCCTGCTGAATCGGAAATACCGCCTGTAAACCCATTGCACTTCTGGATGTTTCCCAACCCAGCATGTGGGGGGTACTGCGGTCAGCCTGTTGACTGAGGGCAAAATCTGGACCACCGAAAAAGTCATCTTCTTTGAATACCACCGTACTGTCTTTGGATAGCCAGGTCAGTGCTTTGGGCTGAATTTCTGCCTTGTTCCCGAAAGCCCAGACCCGTGTAATCCCACCGGCTTTGAAATGAAAGGCGATACGTGTGGTCTGAAAATCAAGCCCATCCAGCCAATGCTCAGCATCAGGTTGTAATGATGACATCGGGATGCGGCACTCTTGATGGAAGAGATCATCGATCAGCGTCACCATTAAATCACTACCCGGATTACCGGCAAAAAATCGTGTGCTGACACACAGTGTTTGCAACTGGGTACGGTGTGCCAATTGGACGATGAAATAATCTCGGTAATTGGGGTCGAAGTGATGAACACAGGATTGTAGATTCTTGGGGTTTTGAACCACCGAATGCCCACCCATCCGATGCGGTTCCACCCCTTGGTACGTCTTGCCGATG
>CAKZLX010000445.1 GCA_937127265.1 uncultured Pseudomonadota bacterium | reverse complement strand
TCATAGTACTGCTCCACTGCATCTGGATGTACATCTACGGGCTGTAAGAAATCGCCAAACCCATTGATAACACTTGGATCAAACCCTTCCACTGGCTCTGCACTCCAATCGTAACAGTCTCCACCTTTCCCTTCTGGGATGGGCATTGGTGTCCGTCCATTGGCCAGTACAATAGCCTCGTAATTGGCGTGCCAAAAGCCATCGCCATCAAAGTCTCCATCCCCAGTACTCAAGTTACAATCGTCATCTTCACCGTTAAACTGGACCTCTGTAGCACCTTCAACCGGACGAATCTCTGGGTCATCATCATTGCAATCGGTGGCATTCGGACATTCTTCGGTGGGCAATCCACCATCTGCGGAACCATCAAAACCATCACCATCCGCGTCACAATCATTGCTACCATCACAATCGGCGTCGACACCATCATAAGGCACATCTTCAATGCCAGGATTTACATCTGCACGAGTGTCATCACAATCCAGAGAGTTCTCCGAAGCATTTTCAGGCAAGAAACAAGCCTCAATTGTCGTTTCTGGGTCTCCAAAACCATCCCCATCAGCATCGACAAAGTAAGTGCGCATTGTGCCCAAGTTGGGATCCGAACTGTCGCAATCTTCTTCGATAGAAACGCCATCTTGATCGGGATCCAATCTCAAGTCATATTTAGCATCGGAAATATATCCACATCCAGTCGTAAGCCCCAACAACCATAAGATTCGCATCTGCACTCCATATCATTGCACGTTGTACTGTTTCTGTTGTACCGTTGTACACGAACATAATTGATCTAGATGTACTATAACAGATTTGAGAAAACAAATCGCACACTAGACCATCGATAACTTATGATTACAACAGAAAAAGTTCAAGAACAGAAAATCATTTGATGAAACGCAAACCGATTATTGCATCTCCACATCCAAGTCACCCGTTTCATCCACCGCCAGTTCCATCAAACCAAATGGCGTATCCACATCAGTGGTAGCGGCAAATTGTGCATTTAGCCGTTGTCCGTTCCGCAACAAGTCCCAAAGACTGCCGATAACCGACAAGGAGTCAATCGTAATCGGTAAGCGAACTTTTTGATTTGGGGCGCTCACGTCAGAATCACCTCCATGAATAACCTCTTCCAAATCATCGACAACCCCAGACAACGTAGAGGCTCCACCAAGGGATAAATCATAGGAGAATCGATTAAAAATCAAGTTCGAGGCGTGTTCATTGTCAACATCCATCACCAAATCCAAGGTGATTTCATTCCAACTCAAATCCTTGACCTTAAGTTTGTTAAAAGAGAACTTGGGTTTGCGCAACGCAGGAAAGTCACCGTCAGCATCGTATGGTAAGTGAATTACTTCCGCATCATCATTTTCTTCGGCACTGCTATTTTCAGTGACCAAGGTAGAGGAGTCCAGTTTCAACCCGAAGTCACCACTCAAGGCGAATGGCAAGTGGTCACTACCACGAGAAGCCTGCACCATATCAAACAAATCAGCGAACACAATGTTGGTGGGAAAAGAAACTTCTGATGCGCCAGAGGCCCCAAGTAGCAGGCCATCCGGATTGTCGCCGTCCATCCAACTGACATCCGCAAAAGCCAATGAATAAGAAAAATCTTCAATATCGATACCCACAGGGTTGGGGTTATCAATCGCAAATAAAAACTCGGTGTCCACTTCTTCAAAAGATACATGATTGACCTGCAAGCCATCAAAGGCGATCGTTGGCAAAAACTGGGATAAGTAGGGATTATCCTTGAGTTCAGCACAACCAGTCCCCATAGTAAACAGGGTAACGGCAGACAACATTTTCACACTTCGTAGCATACAAACTCCAATCATTGATGACAGTGTACAATTATTACGCACTTGAATACAAATTATTCAATAGCTTGTCAATTTTCCATAAAAATTGGCTCTCTGTCACTTCTATGAAAGAATTTAGGTAAACT
>CAKZLX010000444.1 GCA_937127265.1 uncultured Pseudomonadota bacterium | reverse complement strand
GCCATGGGGACGTAACATTGTGCGTTTTTGTGATAATCGACACAATATCCGTTGAACCGCTTCGTTTGTTCTTCGCTTATCAACGGGTCAATTATCACAAAAACGCACAATGTTACGTCCCCATGGCCCCCCGCATGCATACAAGGGATATCAGGACTACTGACAAGCAGTATGTCTGCTTCTCGTGATGATAAGATGGAAAAGAACATGGTAGGAGATCCTCCTACCCTTCTTACAAACGTAAGAAAGCAAGTCACAACACAATTAATATACTCTAGATATGAATGATTGCAAACTTTTTGTCTTAAAAAACCAAACAAATCGTGTTATTATTGTAGAAAAAATCACCAAAAAAAGGAAGATTCTATGAACTGTACCAATTGCAACCATAGCCTATCAAATAACGCAAAATTTTGTAGTAAATGCGGCACACCAGTCCAAACATCTACCCTATTAATTTGTCCCAGTTGCCATACTGAAAATGATCAAAATGCCAACTTTTGCTTGGGATGCCAATATGCTTTCAAAGCACCAAGTCAAGAACAAAGCGTGGTCGACAATGGTACATGGAAACGCTTACCAAGTGAAATTGTCCGCAAAATTGCCCCAAAGGAAATGGAAAAAGCCTTTTCACTACTTCCCGGCAGTAAAAAAACAATCGACGTACCAATGGGGAGTATTTGCGCGGTGGTGGAAAATGGTTCAGTGGTCGATATATTACCCCCCGGAAGACGAACAACACAAGGTTGGTTTACAGAATTGATGGAACAATTCTCCTCCAGCAATAGCAGTGCCGAATTTTATTTCATCACACGACAATTGATCGCCTTTCCTTTATCTGTGACCACCAAAGTCGATGGACAAAATGCCACCCAAACATCCAAAGTCTTAATCAGTGGAAATGTCGCACATACCTTTAACAACCCCGATCACATCACCACATTTCTACGATCGTTTGTCGCCGAACGGACCAGTCTCTCCTTATTGGAACTACAACAACAACTTCTACCACAATTGGATGCGGTCGTACAACATACGGCACAAACCTCAACGGTCAAAACACTGCCTCGTGCGGTAGAACAAGGATTACAATTCCTTGAACAATCAAGTGGCTTGTCATTCTCCGTACGAATCACTCCCAGTGCCAGTGCACAAAACCTCTCCTTTCACTTCGGACTGGTCGATATTCCATCGCAGGCCGAATGTCGTTCTTGCAAAAGAGAAGTACAATTGGGAAGTCGTTTTTGTATTCACTGTAAAGCGCCTCAAACCTTACGACCAAGTAAAGCATCCAAAACAGAATCTGTACCAATGGTCACCAAAGATGGACAACATATCGAATTGGATGTCAGTATTCGAATCAATGGTGTCAAACCCTTGTACACCGGAAACTTTGAATTTGGTCAAAACCTTGCCAATGCCACTGCTGACGCCATTCGCAAATCCACTTTGGCGGAGTTGACCCAACCTGCTTCATTGCAATTGATTGAACAAGAAATCACCACTCGTTTGGAACAATCCCTTGCCAATCATACTGTCGAACGATGTACTGTATTGGATATTCGATCCAAAAAAGAAGACTGGTTGTTCAAAACGAAAGCTGACATGGAGCAGGTGCGGTTAGAATTGAATGCCACCAAACAATGGTTGGACATTGGCGCTGAGGAACATGAGATGGAAGTGGCTGTTCAAGAATTCATTGCGAACCGAGCGGAAACGGAGCGCGAGCAGTCTTTGGTTGCCTTGGCTGCCCAATTGGAGTTCCAACGCAAACAAGATGCCTTGCAACTGGAAGATAAACAAATCAAAGCCACCAACGCTCTCTCTGCGGCCGAAGCCAACTTCCTATTGGAACAACGACGTGATGCATTACGAGAACAACAAGCTGAGCATGATGGTACACAAACTCTAAAAGCCAACGAAAGACAACACGCCTTGGATCAAATGCTTGCCGGACTCAAACAAGACCAGCGTATCGAAGCCTTCAAACGAGACACCGCTTACAATCGAATGGTCCAAGCCTACCAACAAGAAGACTTGATCAAGGCCCGTCAACAAGAGTTAGAGGGACTCGAACATCAACAAACTGTCGCAGATCAAAAGCAAGTACATGCTCAGAATCAAGCCACCACAGCCCAAGACCACAATTTGGCAATGCAAGGAAAGCAAAATGCCTTTCAGAACAATGCAACGATTGCCCAAGCCCAAACCAATGCCGAAGTTGCCGCAATCAATCTGAACACTGAAATGTCTGGTTTGGAAGCTCGTGATGCCTTAGCCGCCAAACAACGAGCCCGAAAGTTAGACGAGCAAAAGGAATTGCGTGAACAAGATCGGATCGATAAAAAACTTGATGCTCAAATCGCGCAAGACCTCCTAAACAGCAAACAAACCCATGAACAAACCATGATGGAAGCCCGCCATCGATTGGCACAATCACTGGAAGGAAAGTCGGTGGGTGAACTGATGATGCGTGGTGCAATTGCCGCTGGACGAGCCCTCACAGATGGAGAGTCTGCAGCCTTAGCCAAAATTGAAAGTGGAGAAGATGCAACCCGTGCTGAAATGCTCGCACAGTTTGTTGAGAAAAATGGTACTGAACACACCCAAATGCTTACCTTCTTTGAAAAGATGATGGCCACCGCAGTACAAGCAACCGCAACGGCGGCAACTGCTGGATCTTCGAAGACAGAGGCACCCCCTACTCAAGATACAACCTGTGCGACCTGCAACACCAACAACCCTGCAGGATCAGTATTTTGTCAAGGGTGTGGCACAAACCTGTAATCTAATCAGTGAGCCAAGTATACGAGCCATGAAGATATTTCTATCGACGTACCGATTGAACCAGTCGGATTCCAACGAAGGACAACTTCTCGTTGGGATCTGCTGACCATCGACTTTTACAACGTACCTGATCAAGTGTAGATTGGTAGGATCCACCTCGAAGAACCCTTGCATCACCCTTTGAGGCTCCTTTTGGGTCATACTGAAACAAGGAGCGCTCTGTGGTCTCAGGATAGTCACCGTATTTATCCCAACACCATTCCAACACATTACCACTCATGTCAAACAAACCAAATCCATTGCTATCTTTTTGAGCAACAGGGTGGGTTGTGTTCGATGAATTGTGTGAACACCAAGCGACAGCGTCCACTTTATTAGCTCCAGCGTACTCAAATTCAGGTTGGTTGGCAATGGCTGCAAACTCCCATTCTGCTTCAGTCGGTAAACGATACCCCCCAGCAGAAGGGTCAATGGAAACCTGGGTACCCTGAATACGATAGACGGGCTGGAAGTTGTTTTGTTGGGAAAAACGATTGCAAAAAAGAATCGCCTCATACCACGACACATTGTTCACTGGATGGGAGCCAATCGCATGTGTTGGTACATCTTCTCCCATCACACTAGCATAGAAGGAATGAGTAACTGGTGTGATTGACATCCAAAAGCCCTCTGAAATATGTACACCAAACCGAGGTTTTTCCGAACCATCTGCCCCCATGTCGGCTTTGGCACTTCCCATCTGAAAGCGTCCTGCGGGCAGCAATCGAAATGGTAAAACCTGTCCATCTGGACTGGAGAACGGTATTTGCTGCAAAGGCGCCAGTTCCCAAAGAGGAAACTGTTGCAACAAATGATGAATCTCTTGCAGTTCACCCTGCCCACCAATACCCCGCTGAAGCAAGGATTGTAATTCCTCGATGCGATTTCGTGCGGTTACCAAATCAGGCTCTCGTTGTTGCAATTGTTGATAGTACTTTTGTATACTCGATAGTCGTTTTGGTTCGAGTACGTCAGGCGCATAACTATGCAATCGGATTCGATCATCCTTTTCAATCGGACTGGTGACAATACGGACGGCATCCGTACACTCAACTAAGCGATGGTAAAAATCAATACAACGAGAAAATCGCTGGGCAGGATCTCGTTGTAGCATTTTATGTACGATATCAGCAATACCTGTCAATTGTTCTGTCAGGGAAGTTTTTAATGGTATCAGTTGGTTTGTGTCTTTGTATTGTTGAATCAAAGGGTAGGATGCCCCTTTTGACCAAGGGTACTGTCCAGAGAGCAAGCGATATATCAACAAACCAAGTGCGTATCGATCCACCGAAGGACCGACTCCTTGTCCACGATACTGCTCCGGAGCCATAATGGTTTGGGTCCCTAAACTAGGGTTCATCGATTGTAATCCCCCACGTACATCCATCGCCAAACCAAAATCGATAATGATCGGTCCTTTATCGGTTAATAGAATATTGTCAGCCTTCAAGTCACAATGAACAATGCCCAGATCATGTAAATTATCCACAGTTTCGCAGAGGGGACGGAAAATGGTTTGCAACCAATGTCGCAATGTCTCTCGATCAGAGGGAGGGTGTAGTTGGGCTCCCAAAGTTGACGCACCCACAATTGGATCCATTCGAACAAAAACGTAGCCTTTCTTATCAGCAACATCATGAACAGGAACGACACCAGATACCCGTTGATACAAATCCTTGACCAACAGATGCCCGTTGCGAAAATGATTTTCAACATCTGGACGTGTCCGTAATTCTGGCCACAAGATTTTAATTGCCCATGCATCAGAACGTCTGGTGGTGAAGGCAGAGTAGACAACACCGGTACCCCCACGCCCCAATAATCCATTGAGTGTATACCGATAAAACTTTTCACCGATGGCAATCGGAAGTGGATATTGATCAGTCGATACATCTCCACCAGTAATCTCTCCCAACTGAGAACCTACGGATAATGAAGCATCACCATCTCCTGTATCCCCATCCAACAGATCACTGTCCGAAGAAAGCATTGTGGAACTGGTATCTCCAGTATCTCCATCTAAAGGATCTCTTGTCGACATGTTCTCTCCTGTTCTCTAGACTGTTCCTCTAACGGCGGGATATAGTATACTGACTACGTATGGAAGATCACAATCTAATGTGGACCAAATTTTAGACAGTCTCACCTGTAAATTGTTCACTATGTTGATAATCCTGTGACAGTAATTGTTCCCTCTGAAAGCGTAAGATGTTGACCAATGCCTAAGGGGATCGATTCTCCATTGTGCAACGGTAATCCTTGCACCGAGATTTGACCGGCTGACACATTACAGAGATAAGGCACACCTTGACGTTTCTGTATTTGCAAAGGTGCTTCAACATTTCCAATCATAGTGTCACCGAACAATTGTGATCGCGACAACCAAACACCTACTTTGTCAAACACAATCACATGCTGTTTTTGTGGCATATTATTAATGCGTTTGAGTATCACAGCGACTGGTTCGGTAGCGTTGGTTGAGATTTCAAACACAACTTGGGTGGTTAGATGCAATACATTGGCAATCGATAGTCTTGTACCGGTTTGCAAGGGGTATTTGGCAAGCCGATAACACACCTGCCCATCTCGCAACGTGCCTTTCTTTGAGCCCAAATCGGTGATTTGTACGAGTCTGTTTTCCCGAACAATCGAAAAATGGGTACTTGAAATCTGTTTACTCATCGCTAGATTTTGATGGTATAAATGTGCTGGTAAATAGGGCTCCACCGCCAATTGAATAGTGCTTTTGGCGCCAGAACGTCCAAATGAAACGGTATCTTGGGTACTGATATCAACAATATGCTCCCCCAAAGCCGTTTGGACGGTCAATCGGCAATTGGGCGTTGGCTCAAACTGACCAGCAAAGGCAGCCACAGTAAAGTTACCATCGCGACGCATCGGAATGGGTTTTAAATTGACCGGTGTCCATTGACTATCCAAGTTCAATTCCGATTCCAAATTTCCACGTTTTTTATCACCAACATTCAACACACCAGTGAAATTATCCCCAATATGAACTTGATTGATGACCTGTTGTTCACTCGGGGCGACCGTAAAATTGATACCTCGGAACTGGTAACGATAGGAACGTCCCTTGACGTCATCAACATCAATGGTGCCTGAAAACTCATATAAACCAGCCATTTGTGGAATAAATGGGAGCGTGAAATCAATCTGGGCTCGACTAGGGATTTCAGCGGCTGGAATTTCAAACTGCTCACCACCTTGGACAATCTGATAGCGGACCAGGCAACGACGAATCGCATAGGGTTCAACATTTCGAATTAATATTCGAAACTGACACTGCTGATTGGCACGATACATTTCTACATCCGAAATGTCGGTTTCCAAAGCAATCGTATTGTGATCAACATACTCAAACTTGGCGAGGATCGATTGATGGGTTGACTCCGAAATATTAAGTTGCATACGTAATGCTCCCGATTCTCGTACTTCCCAAGGCTCCAGTACACCATCAGCCAGAAATTCTCTGATTTGTTGTGTATACTGTTCGATCAGTTTTGGATCCTCTGGCATCGATGAACCACAAAATGGACAGAACCTTGCACCTTCAACCACTTCGTTGGAACAAGTAGGACAAATCATAACAACTCCTCTAACGCCTCTGACCAATCAGATTTAAGATGTCGGTCGATAACGCTTACACAATTCCAACACTTTGCTATGTAAAGCGCTGCCTTGAGATGGATCGACCATTTGAACAAAGGAAGCGAACCCCAACGCGGCAGTCAGGACATCATCTGAGTCTCCCCACGTTTTACCTTCGGGACCATCCAATTCAATCTGGTGAAGCAAGGCACGAAAATCACGCAACGTATCACGATCAACTGATGTTTTCTCGTTCACCACAACACCGGTCACTTCTTTGCGCATGCCGTCTCGCATAATTTTTGTTTTCTTCGGATGAACCACAAACCCTTCATTCTCTATAATCTTGCGGGCCATAAACAACAGTTTACCAACTT
Source organism: uncultured Pseudomonadota bacterium (assembly GCA_937127265.1). Classification (GTDB taxonomy): domain Bacteria; phylum Myxococcota_A; class UBA796; order UBA796; family UBA796; genus CAJWHX01. The sequence goes on along the minus strand of CAKZLX010000444.1, from coordinate 6,099 downwards.
TCAAACTGGCATCATCAGTACTGAACGTAACATCATCGGCATATCTCGTGTAGGTGCACCCCATGGATTTAGCCAAACCATCCAAACGATAGTCCATTTTACGACATACAATGTTGGTTAGGGCAGGAGATGTCGGTGCGCCTTGTGGAAGGTATCGCTCCCCTTGTGCCAAGTACCATTTTTGCCCGTCCATCTCAGCTTCGACTGTATCCGCCTCGGTGCATAATAATGACAATATAGTGGCAATCTTGGGAGAGTATCCCAAATGCACAAAGCATCCTTTGACACGCTTAAAACTCAATGTCGGAAAGAAATCTTTGAGATCCATGTTGATGACCAATGACTTGCCAACGTGCGGTAAGGCATTGGTGTACACCGAACGTTCTGGAACAAAACCATGAGCAGCATCATGAATTGGAACTTGGGAGAGAATGCTATCCAGAATATTTCGTTGTACTTCTTTCAAACGGGGTAAGGGAGCCGATATAACACGTAACCCACCGGATTTTTTGGGCACCCCAAAACGATGATAGTGATTAAATTTGGACACCGGACGAAAGAACCCAAATACCCGCAACGTCGAAATGTCGGTATTCAAGACACTGGCCAATTGAGACATTGTTTGTACAGGAGGCAGATTGTTTTGCTGTTGTTTGGGTTTAGACTCATAGCTGAAACCTAAGCCCGACGATACCGTTTCCCCCAAAAACAAAATGTCTTTGGTTTGGGCATCTTCCCAGGCTTTTTGTCGAGCAATCCGTTCTTGTTCTCGTCGTTCACGATTGTCTTCTTGTGTCTTACGAGAGGCTAGAATCCGTTCTTGTTGCTCTTTGGCCAAACGTGCTTCGGCATTTTCTTTACCTTGTAAAGACTTGGACAGCTCGGTCAGTTTTTGTTGCAACTGCTCTCGTTCTGCTCGTAAGTCTTTGAGACTACCTTCGGTGCCTGAAATGGCATCTGGATCCCAAAAACCCAAGCGTTTCATCTCGGCGTCAAGCAGCTCGTCTTTACCGATTTGACGCATCACATCACGGATCTGGGCACGGGTCATCGCCTCGGTGTCCAATTGTTTTAAGATATCTTCAATCGTTTGACTCATAATACAAATCCTCGTGCAACGCGTTGATTCAGTTCCAAACGCAAGGCCAACACATGTCGACACAACCCTCTTTTAAAGTTGTTTCGCCCCATCGAACAGGTACAATCACAATCTTCACGACTGACACTTTCATTTTCATTGAGCACCAAACGACTGTTTTGTAACTCATCGTTATCATTTACTGTAGCGGTGATGGCATACTGTTTGACGGTTTGTAACTGCCCCTTGCGATAACGTTCCACTTCCACACTGTTGGTACGGAAATCATCAATGGCTTCTTGTTGCAACAAACGTAATGACTCTTCTTCTTCTGGGGAAGAAAAACGCAATTGGTCCATATTCAATGGATCGCGTGTTAGTTCTCGTTTTTGATAGAGTTTTTTATCCAAATCATAGACCACACGACCTGCTTGAATATACGCCATCAATGATGATGATACCGTTTGATTATCAAAACCAGTCCAGTCCATCAAATCTTCGACGGTCGCAACCCATGTTTCGCCCAACTCATTAAAAACTGTTTCTTTGTCTTCGTTGGAAACATCTCCACGAGGTGCCAACAGAGAGAAGTTTGAACCCTCAGAAAAATTGTTTGATGACCATCCCGAAAGACCCAAGGTAAACTGCATACCATCCAAGTCGGCAACAAAGAAATACGGAAGTCCAGTGCCACCCAAATACAAATCAAAGTGCTTAGCAATCGAAATCAAACGCTCTAAAATGTGCAATCGACGACGACCCCAGACACGAATCACTTTATCTTCATGACCGTAATAAGTGGAACGAGTACAATTCACTTCGATACCCCAAGGTTCCATGACAATCTTGACGGGTTTTCCTTTGGCCAAATGAAACTGAATGGCTCGTGTACCAGCAGTATCTTTATATTTTCGCAAAACTTGACACATCATGTACACATCTTGTGGATGCAAACGAACTTTATCCAAAGGTTGTCCCATGGCAGCAGAAATCTGTAAAAATCCACGCACCCAAGAGTCTGGGAGGTCAATTTTCACTTCTCGAAACTCATCTTCGCCCTGCGTTTTCACCTCAAACCCACCGGGATCGACATTCAGTTGCGTCGTTCGATAATCTCGTAATTTCTGAAACTCATTGTACAAGGCTTCTGAATAATCAATGTTGGTGGTTCCATTGGATTTCCCTTGTAAACTGTCATCTGTAAACAACGATGTATCACAAGACAATTTTCCATAACTGGACTCATCACGACTAAAACACTCAAAAAATACATTCTCGTCATGCACAGTAATGACTGGGTCTAGCACCCACCATGCATCTTTATTAACTTTATACAGGTGATCGTAATACTTGCGAATGGCAGCATTTCTAGAACCAGAACTTCTTTTTAAAGAATCAATCTTGCGATCCAACTCAAGAATCTGCTCACTAGTACTGGATATTTCTTGTTTCAAAGCCTCGCTTTCCGCCATATACAACGCCAATAACTCTTGATCTTTGGCTGCTCGCCAAGCCAAATACTCACTGCGATCTTTGGGAACAAACCGTTGGTCGTTGACAACGACATCATGTAAAGCCGACATCGCCTCCCGAAAACGAACCACGTGCTCAGGCTTGAATATACCTTGAAAAGCCACCGGTTTTGAACGGGAAGCATCAGGTACAAAGGTCATATTGGCACCACCACTATCGCTGGTGATTGTAGAGTTGCCTAAATATCGATAATCAAATTGCATTTTTGGTCTCCTTTTTATTTGGCAGACTGCACTGAAGTGCGAATGGGGGTAAATTCTAAACGAGAAACCTGTTGTTCAACGGACAAACCATCATAGTGTTGCTGAAGTCGAGCCATCAAAGCAATACTCCGAAACTGATCTGTTTTGAGATGACTACCCGCCAACCACGACAACAATGGGTACACTATCTTGGCATGAGTCACACTGTCCAGCGAGCGACTTTCAAGGAGATTCCAAACCATCTCTTTTACACCACGGGCTTTATTGACGCGAGAGAAAATGCGCTTGAAGAATGGAATCATCATCTCTAGTTGCTCAGGTTGCTGTAACAGAGGTTCCGTTTGTGAATGCTTTTGGTGTTCGGCAAAGATTTTCATCAAGAAACGTTCCACATCCATGGTTGGATGTTGTGACAATCGTTCTGTAATATCAACCAATTTGTCATGATCCACTTGCCCCCAGGGGATCGCTGTGATTTCGGCTGTCACATCAATCGCTTGTGAATCATTGTCGTGACTGATGCTGGTCTGTCCTTGAGCGAGTAACTGCACGTCCCTTCCCAACAAAAACTTCGCCAGCGCAGAAAGTCCCAACTCACGAACTTCAAGTTTTACAGAATCACAAACACGAATAATATTATCAATCGTCCAATCACTCATCAGATGCTGTTCCACCAACAACCATGCCGCCACACGAGTGTCTTCCCAATCAGATTCTAACAAGTTCACCACCACACCGAACTCAGTCTTTAGGGCTTCCACTTTGGCAACCATCAGTTCATGCGCATACTGTCGTACCTTGACATATGTGTGACTCGACAAATCCAAGACATCCAACATCTTAACGCGTTCAGGTGAATACTTTTGTCGCATCAAGGTAAGTCCAAAGTCACATACAGTTTCAACCCGAGAATCCAACAAATTGCGCAACAGACGTGCCTCAATCAAATGCAAACGACTGGCAATGTTCTGGCCAATGAAGGAAATTACATCACGGTGAGCGTGCACATATGGTTCATCACGTCGCAACTGTCGCACCAAAGCATCCAATACAATCTTCGAATGTTTCTCTGGAGCACTGTCGGTGAGTTGTTGTAGCAACTGAACTTTTCCACGATTTCGGATTTCTGGATGGAGATGCATAAACATCCGCAACCAAAAATGAGTGTAGTGGATTTGTTCGGCTTTGGGAAACTTTTCGCAGAAACTCTCAATGGCTACCCGTCCAGTCAATACATCATACGGAATCACCACCTCAGCAGATTCACCAACATACACTTGGACTTCTTTGTTCATCGCATCCAAGATGTTACGGGCAATCTGAGTAGCATTTCGTGGAACACCTTCAGCATATCGTCCCAACAACAATCCCAATGTTGCTTGTACAGTATCATTTGGAGACAAAAGACGTGGAACCCACCACCCTTCATCACGCAAATCATCCGGTTGAATATTGGCAATGTGGACTTCAATCAATTTGGTAACAATGGGCAGGTCTTTTTTCTGCAACTCAGTTGCTTGACCAGACGTTGTTAACTGCAACAGTTTATCCCATACAGAAAAGGCCACTGTACGAGAGACTTGTATGGCTTGGTGTAAGGCATTGTGGAAATACTGTGTCATCTGAGGATGCGTCGAAAAATATGCAGATTGAAGCAACCTGTGCTCTTGGACCAACTGCTGAATCGGTGCTTCACCAATAGTACGCTCGAAAATAGACTGTTGTTGACCAACAAACAATTGTCCAACAGGCTTCGGATTACAGGCTGCAAATAAGGTCTTCAGAATATCCAAATGATACGTTGTATCAAAGTCCAAGACTTGGGTAAGATAATCATGGGCTTTACCTTGTAAACTATTTACGCTATGGGACAATAGTCGTATCCACAGACCTCGATGGTTTTGATACCCTGTGATCGTGAGTCGTCCGAAAACGTCTCTTGCCACTTTTTGCAAGTTCTTATCTTGTACCAGCAACAATTCCAATAGCAATTGGCTTGGGAAATTATCAGGAGTCAGTGAATGTCCTTTGATGACCCGCCCACCAAAGTTTCTGATTTCCACTTTTGGATGGTGAATCAAATGACTGACTTCATTCAAATCCAAGGTTGACAAGACGTTTTGACAATGGGTCTCCAAAACACTCATTGCTCGAGTATATCGTGCCAATACAACTTTATCGAAATGGGCTTCGGCTGCAGCGTCTCTCACAACACCTGGATAGTCGATACTCTTGGCACTACCATCGCTTTTGAGGTCACTACGAAACGGTGCTTGCGAACCCTTAGGATTACCATGCTGTCCAAAGAAGTCTCTAAAATTACCCACCGACGTTCGGTTCTTACCAACTTTGGCACCACAGGTAGCAGTTCGACTTTGATTGGTTTTTCCACGAGGCTCTAAGGCGCCAAAACGATACTCGATTCGATTACTACCTTCATACAAACAAATCTGTAAGTTCAAGGTGCGGTTATCGGATTTCGATTGGGTATAGACCGCCCAAACACGCCATTCAAAAACACGAACGCGTTGTCCTGGGTCACCAGTCATCCATGTACGTAAATAACCATCGTGAGCAGTACGTAAGTCTTGCCACCAAATAAACAGCATGGAAGCATTGTTTTGTTGGTAGGAAGTGTTGTTAGCATAGGTGGAACCTGAAAAACTGCCTTCAAACTTCAACCAACCGTTGGAATCCACCACACAGTCACGGTACTCTTTGTTGCAATAGTTAAATGAGAAACCAATTGTAGCCTTGATATTGCGATCGTCGACTTGGGGACCAATCAGTATCTTGGGATTATTAGGTGCGGGTAATAAGCCACCGTCAAAATCGGGGAACTGATGTGTTTTCCGCAGCAACTGATAGCCGTTTAGGTTGGTTGGCATACTGGTGGGATTGGTTGGATAAAAGTGAAAATTAAAGATGTTTGCACCTTCAGCAACATACTTTTGATCCGACTTCAGTTCTTGCATCAAAGCATTTCCCAAATCTCGTCGATAAGTATCCCCAAGCACCAGCAGATTCGAATCAACCAATGTTTCTCCAATCTGACGGAGAGATGAGTCATGATGCAAAATTAAAAATACGTTGAGGTCAATGTGCTTGGCGAAAATCTGAGCCGGCAAACAAACGAGCAACTGTTTACCCAATGAAAATCTGGCTTGGGTAATCACCGAGTCTTGATGCGCTGGGTTCAACAACATCTCGCGCACAACAGCTGAAACTTCGGAGGAACGATCTTTTACTGCATCTTGAAGAACGACTAGACTGTTCTCCTTTTGT
>CAKZLX010000443.1 GCA_937127265.1 uncultured Pseudomonadota bacterium | reverse complement strand
AGGTAAGAAGGTGAGATGGTCAAATTCTGGTTCAAGGGCTGCCAAAGCATCTACGGTTTCTTGTTCGGATCCATCATCAACCACCACTGCATAGACGTTGGCTCTGGTTTGAGAAGTGAAAATACTGCGAACAGCCGCTACAGTACGCTCGGTGTCGTTAAAAGTACTCATGGCGACAACCACTGAGGGGACTTGTCGGTGTTCGGTCATTGGGGAAGAAGTTGTTTTAGACATGATTCAAATACATCCGCGGAACGATTAAAAGAGAGAGTGCAAGCAAAGTGATAGGCATCCATGCGCATTTTGTCATATTCTGCTGGATAATCAAAGATGCGACCGATTTGTTCAACCATGGAATCAACATCTTTTTCAGCACAAAGATAGCCCGCAGTGCCAAAGTTGACCGCATCAATCAAGCCTTGAGATGGCCATACAACCGATGGTGTACCAACGATAGCCGATTCAGACACCGTAAGTCCCCAACCTTCACGTTGAGAGGCAAACAACAAGGCCTTGGAGCGAGACATCAAGTTTTTGAGATCGTAACTGCTGACAAATCCAAAGAAATGGACATCGTGAGTACGTGGGTCCCCCATACCTTCGGAATAGGTAAGTCCCAACTCCTCAATCAACGGTTTCAGACGGTTGTTGATGTATTCAGGGTCTCCCTTACCAACGACCCATAAACGAGTTGTGCGACCTTCAGCCCGTAACTTAGCCAGTGCTTGAATACAGACCTCAACACCTTTGTAGGGATTGATACGACCTGCATACAACAAGGTGTTGCCTTCTTTTTCGCAAAAGTCTTCAGGAGCCCAGGGTTCAAAGACCAGTCCTTCAGGGGCAATAATCACTCGACTGGGGTCAAAACCAACCGAAAGCAAGTCACAACGGGTCGACTCAGAAACGGTAATCGTATTGTCATTGCGGTTCATTTTCAGCATCGCTGTTTCCAAAACGTTGCCGATTTTACCCTTGGTGCCAGGATACATCTGTTGCCAGATTTCACGGGTGAGTTGGTGGATGAAAAAGACCCGTTTGGAATGGGGTATCCACATCGAAGAAAAGAACCTGTGGGTGTTGCATTGATCAATCACCAAAGCGATATCCGATTGATGACGATAATAATGCGCCATAGCATGGAGAATCACAGTCGCATTATTCCCAGCCCGTATGTAGCGAACACCATCGATATATTCTTCACGGACACCATCATCAAACAGTACGGAATAGTGCTCAATATCCATCCCACGTTCAACCAGTCGTTTGAGTACTTCATGGGTGTAGACTTCGGCACCGCCTTTTTTGGGATGCTTGATGTCACGCCATGAGAGAAACAGAATTCTTTGTCCTGACTGATTTCGACTGTTCATGTAATCCCCGAAAAAGTTTTGGTCAGTTTAATACTTTCAAAGTCAAAAATCAAACTATTGTAATAATTTTAGTTTACAGCCTGAATCAATCCAGAGACCAAATCCAGTTTCTCTTGGACCAACACCTCCGACCCTTTGGACTCAATATTAACCCGCAGAAGTGGCTCGGTGTTCGAAGCACGAATGTTCAATCGCCAAGTATCAAAAGACATACTAACACCATCGGTGGTATCAACAATCGGATTCAAACCATTGAAAGCATTGGTTACATGTTCAATGGTGGAGGGAATATCGGACACTCGAAAGTTGACTTCACCACTACAAGGATACATCGCGATGCGTTCTGAGACCAAGGAAGCCAAGGAAGCACCGGTATCTGCCAATAACTGGGCGACCAACAACCAAGGAATCATTCCCGAGTCGCAATAATTGAAATCTCGAAAATAATGATGGGCACTCATTTCCCCACCATAAACCGCATCTTGCTCGCGCATGATCTCTTTGATAAAAGCATGACCAGTCTTCGATTGAATCGCCTGTCCACCTTTTGAACCAACAATATCAATCGTGTTCCAAGTCAATCGCGGATCATGAATAATCTTTTGGCCGGGATTGACATTGAGTAAGGATGCCGCCAACAAGCCGACTACATAATAGCCTTCGATGAACTCCCCATCTTTATCAAAGAAAAAACAACGATCGAAATCACCGTCCCAAGCCACACCGAAATCAGCTCGGTGTGCCAACACTGCCTCAGCAGTGCTCTGGCGATTTTCCACCAACAAAGGATTGGGCACACCATTTGGAAAGTCACCGTTGGGTTCCAAATGCACATACACTGGATCGATTGGTAGGTGCTTAACAATTTGCTCAATCACTGCTCCTGCGGAACCATTACCCGCATTAAAGACCACCTTCATACGTGGCCAAGACCCTGGCTTGACATAGGTTAACAAATGTTCAACGTAGGCTGATTTGTCCAACGCTTGACGCAAGGTCCCACGACGGTCGGCAGTTGGTAAGTCTCCGACCTCCACACGCCTTTCGATCGCTTTTAAACCTGTATCACCGCTGATCGGACGAGAACCAGTCCGGACCATTTTCAAACCGTTGTATCCTTTGGGATTGTGAGAGGCGGTGACCATAATTCCCCCATCACATTCCAAGTGCGGGGTGGCAAAATAGATTTCTTCAGTACCACACAGACCAATGTCAATGACATCAACCCCTGCATCCAACAAGCCCTCACGAACTGCCGAAGCCATGTCAGGAGATTCCAAACGAATATCGTAGCCCACCACCACTGTTTGTGGCTTCAGTTCAGCAGCAAAAGCCACAGCGATTTTATAGGCCAGTTCAACCGACAGTTGTTCGGGTACTTTTCCGCGAATGTCGTAGGCTTTAAAACAAGACAAGGGCATTACGCCTCCTTAGATTATGGTTTTGGCAGATACAATAGAGCCATCAGGTGTCAATGGCGACCGTAAATATCTTCGATGCGTTCAATATCATCTTCACCCGTGTACGAACCTTTTTGCACCTCAATCAAGACCACTGGTTTTTCGGTGTGGTTTTCCAAACGATGAATGGCATGTTGTGGGATGAAAGTACTTTGGGATACACCCAGTTCAAACTCTTGGTCGCCATTTCTTACCCAAGCAGTCCCCTCAACCACAGTCCAGTGTTCTGCACGATGCTGGTGTCGTTGCAAGGACAGTTTGGCTCCGGGATTGACGATAATACGCTTTACTTTGTAGCCAGGTTGTTCCAACAAGTTTTGGAAACTTCCCCACGGACGATAGGTGGTGGTATGGGTATCCATCAGCGCAGACTGTTCTGATTTCAGTTGCTTGGCGACTGCAGACACTTGTTGAGAAGCACCCCGTTTGGCAACCAACAGCGCATCGGGTGTATCCACCACCAACAAATCTTCCACGCCGACCAAGGCAATTTTCCGTTGAGAAGCGACTACCAAATTTCGTTCGGCATCCAACAACAAAGGGTCTCGGTTGCCTTCACGAGATGGAGGCGTGATTTCTTCTTGCAAACGTACATTACCGGTCGCATCTTCTCTAGACTGGGCAAACTCCTCATACAAAGCATCGTAGGAACCCAAGTCTGACCAACCCAAATCACAGGGGATGACCTTGATTTTATTGGAGTGCTCCATCACCGCATAATCCACACTCAAGGCTGGTATGGCCTTCATCAAGTCAAGATCAATGCGGGTTTCTTCCCATCCTTCATTGTCAGTTGTGATCTGACTACCGTTGTTCATCGCCTCGACACAGGCCCGATACATTTCTGGGGCGTGTTCGGAGAGTTCTTCCAAAAATACCCCTGCCTTGAAACAAAACATCCCTGAATTCCATAAAAAACGACCCGAATCCAAGTAGGATTGAGCGGTCTGGGCATCCGGCTTTTCTTTGAACTGGATCACGTCATTTCCTGAAAACTCAATGTAGCCGAAACCCGTTTCAGGATAAGTAGGCTGAATACCAAAGGTGACAAGAAAACCTTCTTTGGCGAAGGCGATGGCTTTTTTGACAGCCCGTTCGAAAGCCGCAGTATTAACGATCACATGATCAGAAGTGGTTACCACAATCACCGCTTCGGGATCCGTCAATAAGGCTCCTAAACCCAAGGCGGGTGCGGTATTGCGTCCAACTGGCTCAAGTAGAAAACGACCGGTTTGCCCTTCCCGCTCCATTTGTTGCTTGGCAAGGTGCACCATACCAACATTGGAAATCACCATAATCTCGTCACAGATACGACTGTTGCGTTCGACAGTATGTTGAAAGAGAGAACGCCCTGCAAATAAGGGAATGAATTGCTTGGGCATTTTTTGACGAGACAAAGGCCACAATCGGGTTCCTGCACCCCCACACAAAATACAATTTACAACTTGGGACATTCTGCGACTCCATATAGAATTTGGGGTCAATCATATAATAATTCTAAATATTGTTCACTTTTTTTTGCAATGCAACATCGTCCAAATGGAACATTTATCGTTCAACATGTTGGAAAGACGGTACAAATCGAATAGACAACACCGATGAAGATTTTATTGTTATCAGCATACCACGCCGAATCCCATGCCCGTTGGTGTCGCGAATTGGTTAAGAGTGCACCAAGTGTTGATTGGACAGTATTGACATTGCCCGGGCGACGTTTTTCTTGGAGATATCCGGGAAATGCCTATTCTTGGTACATGACCGAGCGAGAAACACTATCTCAAGACTATGACTTGGTGTTTTGTACCTCGATGGTCAACATTGCCGTACTTCGTGGACTCTGTCCAAATCTCGCCAATGTACGTTGCGTCGTCTATTGTCATGAAAACCAGTTCGCCTATCCACTGCAACATGACATTGTGCAACGGGATTGGCTCTACTTTGCCATACAAAACCTCTATACAGTGCTGACTGGAGATGTGATCTTATTCAACAGTGTGTACAATCAAGAGAGTTTATTGAAGGGAATACGGACCTTGTTGAAAAAGATGCCCGACTTTGCTCCGCGTTCTTGTATTGAGGAGATTCGTGCCAAAAGTATGGTATTACCAGTTCCGATTGCTGATGAACATGTGTTCGCGCCACAGTCTAAAAGTCCGTCAACAAACGATGGGATACACCTCGTATGGAATCACCGTTGGGAATATGACAAGGGACCACAGATCCTCTTGGAGACACTCAAAGCACTACAAGAACAAGGTTCTCCATTCAAACTATCTCTGGTTGGACAACAGTTTTCTCGAAGTCCCGAACAGTTTGCAGAGATCGAAGCCCAATTTGCCTCACATCTACTGCACTTTGGCTACCAAGAATCAAAGGATGAGTACATCAACATTTTAGATTCGGCTGATTGTGTCCTCTCGACCGCTTTGCACGATTTTCAAGGACTAGCAATGATGGATGCGATTGGTCTTGGCTGTATTCCGTTGGCACCAAATAGACTGGCCTATCCTGAATACATACCCTCCAAGTACCTCTACCAGCCTGCCGAAGATCCAAAATCAAATGAAGGAGCCAAAATAGAAGGTGAGCGCTTGGCAGAGAAAATCACAGAACTCTGGGAGCAGCAGTCAAAGTGGCAAACTGTCGATTTAACGGGCTACAAAGCCAGTACACTGTGGCCAAAGTACCATCAAGTCTTGGGAATCAACCAAAACTAGAGCAAGCCCTGTAAAAATGCGTCTATCTCTTTCACGGCCAAGTTCAAATTGCCATCCCATGTATGACCTGATTTCTTGGTTGGTTTAAAACTGTGTTCACCGTCCGGTATCCAAGTGAGTGTTGCCCCACTCGGCAACCAAGTATTGGGAAATTCTGCCTTTTTACCAAATGGGTCACGCTCCCCTTGCAACACCAGAAGTGGTTTCTGAATCGTCTGCAAGTGCTCTGTACGTAATTTTTCAGGTTTTCCAGGTGGATGAAACGGATACCCCAAAGCCACTGCTCCAATAGCCTTTGATGATTCCAACAGTGTTGTGGCTACCCGTCCCCCCATTGACTTTCCACCAATTACAACCGGTTGGGTACACTTGTCGATTTCCTGCTGAAAGGATTCTTGCAGTGCCTTGAGAGGATTGGGGGCACACTTCTTGCCTCTTTCTCGGGCTTTAACCATGTAAGGAAACTCAAAACGAATCACTTTCCAGCCTAGCACTCCAAGGCCCTCGGCAATATGATTCATAAATGGGGTATCAAACCCTGCACCTGCACCGTGGGCAAGCAGTAGGGTCAGTGGGGATGTATCGGGTCCGTTAGTCAAAATAGCCATCTGATCTCCAAAGAAAGGATAGAATGTAACACAGGACAATGTTATCGGATATCATCGATGATAACCACCTGTCTTCGAACTATACTCATCCAAAAAAATGTTATGTTAACCTCTCTTCTGCTCATCGGTTGTACCAATATACCCTATCCAACCGAAAATGGACCGATGATTGGTATCAAAAAGGTCGATGGACAAGTCTATTACATTGATATTTATGAGTACCCCAACCAACAAGGTACAATTCCCGTCGCCGAACTTGATTTTACAAAGGCAAAGCAATTGTGCCAGGAGGCGGGTAAAAGATTATGTACTGCCGAGGAATGGCGTTCGGCTTGTGGAAACACCAAATTCACCTATGGCAACCAATACCAATCGAACGTCTGTTACAGCAATCAAGAAAATAACCAAGGACACACCTCCCTATTGCATGGACGCACAGCCCAAATTGCCAGTGGAAGTTTGGAGCAGTGCAAAAGTCCAGCCGGAACCTTTGACATGAATGGCAACCTCGAAGAATGGGTAATCGATGACTGGCGACACATGGAAGGAAACCTGATGGGAGGGGCTTGGTATACCAACTGGCGCTATGCTGATTGTACTGGTCGCTATTCTCATGAACCCGATTATCGACTGTCATTATACAGACCCACCGATTCAGCTGGCGTACGTTGTTGCTGGTCAGAAACTGAACCTACGCAAACCGACATTCAACGAGAGGCCGACCGATATCGCACCGTGAAAACACCTTCGGTTGCCTATAATTCAAGCAACGAAGTGGAAATCGAGGCTGGACATTGGATGGACATCTATGAGTATCCAAATCTAAAAGGTGCTCTGCCTCTCACCAATGTCAGTTGGGAAGACGCCAGAAAGTTATGTAAAGAAAATCAAAAATCACTCTGTACAGTCTCGGAGTGGGAGCATGCTTGCCAACAATCGGCAACGGTAATATCCACTCCCACCGACAGAAGACAACCGTCAGTGTGTAATGTCGCTTCATCTTCCCTCTCTCCGGCTGGCGATCACCCAGACTGTCAAACCAACCAAGGTATTTATGACCTCCTTGGGAATGCTTGGGAATGGACAGCAAACGACTTAACGATTGCCGAATTACAACACCATCCAGACATTGCCGTCAAAGAGATTCGCGGTGGTTCATTTGTCTCCGATGGATTAAAAGCTCAATGCCAGCCTAGTATCGGCTATCCACTCACCTCTGCTGACATGAAAGTAGACACTCTAGGATTCCGATGTTGTCGTCGCACCAAGACATCTGCCACCAATACACCCCCCAAGAAACTCACTCACCAATGCCCCACAGATATGAAAGCCAATCCCCTGGGCTGTATGGACATCTTTGAATTTCCAAACCAACTCCACTCCCCTCCTTTGCACAGTATTGACTTACAGTCAGCCTCTCTCGCCTGTTCTCAAATCGGTAAACACCTCTGTACAGACAAGGAATGGACAGTCGGATGCAGTGGTCAAAATCATCGTCGTTGGAGTTATGGCAATACCTTTTCTGCCACACGTTGCAACCATGCCAGTCGTTTATCCAGTGGTGGTTCCCTTCCCAGTGGTTCGTTTGCAGACTGTGTGACTCCAACCGGTGTCTATGACTTGACCGGTAACCTTTGGGAATGGTCTGCCGAAGGACATCTGCGAGGTGGCAACTGGAATTTTTCAGAAGGAATGGGACAGTGTCAATCTAAAGCCAGTCCTGCTCCCCACATTCGAAATGATGAAATTGGTTTTCGCTGTTGTGCTACAATAGAAGAAGCAAAGACCCTACTCTCTACCACTTACCCTGTGCCGTAAAAGGAGCCTTTATGTTATCCACTCTGTTGTTTCTGACTGGCTGTGCTGATGAGCCTCCAACCTACGATTTATCCAAAATACCACCACAAGAAGAAGCCAGTGCCGTCGAAGAACCTGCTCAACCATCACCAGAAAATAACGATAAACCCCCTCCGCCATTGGAAGACAAAACACTCGCCGATAACGATTGCGCTCCACCAGCCAGTCAGAGTGTGGAATTAACACCTGAAAACAGTGTCCAACTGACGGTTTCTTTGGACAACCGAGCCCTCGGACAACAAGTCTTGGTCGACGTGATCGAAAGTGAATACGGAGAAGTCAAATATGGCTTGGTATGTTCAGGGAAAAATCCAACTCTCACAATTCCCCAAATGCTGGGCTCAGTTCGGGTAGTAGTCTTCATTGATGGGGATAAAAATGGGCCTTCCAAAAATGACACTCAAGGAATGACCGATATTTTCACCATCACCAAAGATGACATCAACATTCCAGAAATCGTCTGGAGCGAATCCCCGTTGCCCTTTTACAATTTTGACAATCCTACTGCTCCAAATGTTACCCCCCCTCCAAAGGACGATGAACAAGGTGCAGAGGTGCGTGAGGAGCCTGCGCAATGATTTTGTGGCTCGTTGTAGGCTGCACAAAACCAAAAGAGGAAACTGTTCCAGTGACTATGGAAGAGCAACCACCCGCGGTTGAATTAGAACCAGTCTGGTCACCCGAGGAAGTGATTAGCAACCTGGATGCTCTGTTGGCCTATGGGATTCCCAACCCTTATCCGATTCGAGATCGTTAT
>CAKZLX010000442.1 GCA_937127265.1 uncultured Pseudomonadota bacterium | reverse complement strand
GGCTATTGGTGCACCACGGCATTTTAAGTACCTTTTCCGACTTCTCGGGGCGACATCTGTTGTGGATATCGATTGTTCTGGTGCTGTTGTACAGGGAAATGTCACAGCGAAGATTGGCAGGACCTCTTGTGTGGGGAACGAGCATCTTGTTCAATGCTTGGTTGCTGTATTCTCAGTTTCCACAGTTGCAACGTAACGATCAGGCTTTTCAAGAGTGGGTGCAACAGAAATATTCTGGGTTACCTTCTTTAACCATTGAACAGGCGATGAATCGTAGTTGTGGATGGATCGTGGAAGTGTATCCATTTTCAGAACATCCGTTACAGCCAGAACGTTCTCATTTTAATTTACTGCAAGCGTCTGAAGTGTATCATTTGATCGAGGAGTATGGTTGCATTGATTGGTGTTATACAACCCAAGATTGGGAGTGGTCTGAACTTGGTGTGCGAGATCGAGCCTTGCGACTTAACAAAATGTATACTTGGGAAGCGACTGCGATTGTCTATGATGAGCAACAAATTTGTCTCTTACAAACTATGGTGCCATCATTTATGGTGGAGAATGAGCATGACCATGTCCGATAATTGGACTATAAATCGTATATAGAGGTATAAACGTCAGGAGAATCTATGAGTACATCCAAACATACCCCTTATCAAACGCCAAAATCAGAACCGTCCATGGTCAAATACATCGAGCGCTCGTTATTGGCATCCTCTATGTGGGCTGATTGGGTGGTGCTAAAAACACTGGTGCTCTCTTTTACCGATATGGTTTGTCAACGAACGGGAGTCACTCGAAGTAGAGCCCATCTGATGATTTGGAATGCGTTTACTGCGGCTGTGGAACAGGATCCACACTCACCTGTTTTTACTGAATTACAACACCTTTTGACTACCATTCCCGATAGTGAACGCCCTATCTTTATTGGTCGATTGCGCGTTGGTGTATTGATTCACCGTGGTAAAACCCCTAAAAAGGCTGAGGCTGAGTTTCAGGAATGGTTGGCAGACCCGAAGAATGCAACCTTTGGCAATTATCGTCTACAATCTGATTTTACCACTGTTGAAGTTCCATGGTCATCCTCTTCATCGGAAACCTAAGAAGATTACGTTTGTGATGACTTACCAGTCATCTTCTGTGATTGTTTACCAGTCACCTTGAATACCAAAGGGTCCAAATATACCGGTCATCCCTGTTCCTTGAATGATAATTTCATCGGATTGGTATCCATTTTGATCCAGTGTCACTTTGCGAATGGCGTTGTATTCCCCAATGTAAAAGGATTCATTGTGCTCTACAATCGAGAACGGCAATTGGCTTGTAGAACTGAGTGGTAATTCGCTCAAACCTTTTGTTTGACTGTCATAGAGATATATCGCATTCCCAAATCCCGAAGCAATTAGTGCAAGGTGTTCTGCAAACGCCATCGCCATCGGATTTTCAACCGAGAATAGATTTTCTTCCACAAAGCCATCATCCGTCAGTGTCAGATGAGCCACTCGATCTCCGACACCAGAAAACTCGTTGTTGTCACTGATGAGGATATCGGTTCCGTTGGTGGTCATCGCTGAAAAAATGGCCTGATCATCGGGAAATACAGTACCTGAGAGCAAGACGTTGGCATCTTCAGTAAATCCGATCAGTTGTTGCCCGTTGATATCTTTTCCAACGAACAACATATCAAGGTTGTGGTGGTCAATAAAACTGATTGGCCCACCATTCTTACTGGCGAATACCTTTTGAACATCCCCTAGTTGTTTGGTGGTACAATCCAAGTCTACTTTGTAGAGTCCACCTTTGTCGTAGAGATTGCCGTCCACAAACCAGATTTTATCTTGGGCGGGGTCTAACCATAGTTTGGAAATATACAAGGTCGCATTGTCATAGGTAGGAATCCACTCGGGATCAATTACCGAAACTACTTGATCGGTAATCGAGAAAATACCGGCACTACCATTTTCTTGGGCGACGATTCCCCAAGTAGCGTCAGAACTGAGGTGTACTTTTCCCATCGTTGCTCGTCCCATCTCGAACCGTTGACTGTTTCCATCTTTGAAATGGGCTGTCCATGAGGTGCTTTGACTGGTGTCTTCATTGTAGGGGGTGGCTTGCACGATAGTGGGCACGGATGGTGTGTTGGCAAAACAACTGTTTTGGGTGGTGATACCATCGTCAACCGTAGCAGTGTCGAGGTGCGTTTTGTCACTACAAGCCAAACTGAGCCAGAGAATCATTTTTCCTCCAATGGGGTGGTTTAGTGTATCTATCTGTTATGATTTGATACCACAGATTGGAATATGCTGTAAATGTGATTAGATTTGAACCATGCACACTACGATTGTACATTATTGGTTGGCTGTAAAGCGATATGCAAGACTCATTGTATCCCTAACATCAATGGTCCATGTGATCTCTTTATTCTTGAGTATCCTTGTGGGAGCCGCGATTGGTTTTTCGCTGAAACTGGAATATAACCACGTGTGGCTGGTTGCAGCGGTAATTCTCTGTATTGGGGTGGTTTGGCAAAGTCTTCGTTTAGCCAAACAATGGTTGCCCTGGTCCAGTCAGCAATATGTTGCCGATTTTGTCGAGAGAAAGATACCAGCATTACAGGAACGTAGTTATTTAGCACTCGATCAACATCCTACACCATCATTTTTACGAGAACGAGCACTGGAATCCGTTGCCAAAACTTTGCAAACGGTATCGGTACGGGGGTTAATCTCCGCTAAGCCACTTAAAAATGCCGGTAAAGGTTTGTTGATGATGGTGTTGGTGTTTGCGCTGGCAGAGTGGCGATTGCCGATTACCCCTACGGCTGCCTTACGGTCTTTGCAAAGTCAAAGTCAATACGCCTTGGAGCAAGCCAAAGATGCTGTGATTGAAGAAGAGGCAAGTGTGACGATTGGGGATATCGTTATTGAGTACACCTTCCCCGCGTATACCAATATGACCCCTGTGACCATTCCCAATTCCAACGG
>CAKZLX010000441.1 GCA_937127265.1 uncultured Pseudomonadota bacterium | reverse complement strand
TGTTGGATGTGTCTGGTTCTTTATTGGTTGGTGCTAATCCTGTAGTTGGTGCTGTGGATTCAATGTTGCCCAAAGAAATGCAATTGTCCAAATTGTATGATGGTACCAGTTCGGCGATGAGTACCATGGCAGAAGGATTGGTGACCGGTGACTGTGAAGGGATGGAACAATTTATGGAGAATGCCAAGAATGGTGACTATTCCATTTTTGTCCAAGAAGCGGTGGAGGCTGGTGAGTTCTGGTCTAAACAGTTGGCGCAATAGAAATACTTGTTTTTCCAAAGGGACTTCGATACAATACCGTGTTGTGTTGGAGTTGTGGTGAGACCAAAGAAGAAATTGTCATTGTATAGTGCGCACTGGATATCCGCCTATTCTCAACAGGTTATTGACCGGGCAGTAAAACTCTATGAGACTGGACATCCTTTTACCTCATTAACACAGACAGAAACGCTCTTCTCTTGGAGCTTTCAACTCTTTACATTACGCCTCATTGCTGTAAAAATGCGAGTTAGGGCATTAGAGAAGGACTTGGCATTCCTCAACACAGAACAGTCACCTATCGTCTGGGCAAGACACCTGTTGAAGGTCGTTTCTCAATGGTCCCGACACCTGTACAATGGAGAGGCTGGATTCGGTGCTCAACCACATACCTTTTGGCAGCCATCGATCCAAGACTCACCTGATTTGGGTCTTTCTGACACTGTTTCGCAGGCGATGAAATCCTTATGGGATAGCATGACCATTTTTCAAGAAGAACCAATTGACTTTTCCACCATGCCGATTGAAGTGTTGGGGGCACTTCACGAACAGGGTTTACAGTGGATAGTCGTTGAGGGTCATATTCGCCCTCGTGATCAACGAAAGAAAGCAGGAGTTCACTTTACACCGCTTTGGCTAGCAAGACAGTTGGTCAGAGAGGCGTTTGAAGTCTATATCGAAAATAGAAAGCAACCGATGACCGATGAAGATTGGTTGTCCTTGACGATTTGTGATCCTGCGATGGGAGGTGGGGCATTCTTATTGGCGGTATGTCGTGAAATAATACTGCGTTTGGATACTGTAGAGGAACATACTGTTCAATGGATTGTCGAAAATGTGCTACATGGGGTTGATATCCATCCCCGTGCGGTGCAGATCACCATGTTGTCATTGTGGGTGGAGGTTGGTACACTGTCTCTCTCCACCACGCATTGGCATCAGAATTTTCAAGTGGGTAACAGTTTGCTTGGCTACTTACCGCATGAATTGGGGGTTGATGTAGCCGGTTTAACAGAGGCTCAGTTGATCAATATAGCCCACTGTCGATGGAATTACTTTCAGCAAACTAGAATTGGGAAATGGACTTCCAAACGTCAGGAAAAGCATTGGCATGCGTATGAACAGGAGATTCAAACTCGATTGATCAGTGGAGAGTGGACGGTGCACAGTGGTGGTTTTCACTGGAATGCCCAATATCCCTCTATATGGGAGTCGGGTGGTTTTGATGTGATGGTTGGAAATCCACCATTTGTGAATGCGATTCGGGGTCATGTATCTTCGATGGAGAAAGCCTTTTATCAACATCGATTCACTACGGTCCGAGGGGCGGCAGATTTGGCGTATTACTTTTTGGAACTGTCCACCCACTTGATTCAACCAATCGGTGTGGTGTCCTTCATTTTACCCAAAGTTAGTTTGGGGGCATCGTCACTAACCACTTTTCGAGAACGAGTGTGTCCTCGTCGTATTCATCTTCCATCCGAGATGTCCTTGTTTGCGGATGCCAATGTGCAAGTGGTGTTGTTAACGGTGTCCACGGAGGCGTCGTGTTTGATCACTGCTCAAACATACCCAACACCAGAAGACTGGCTTTTGATCCAGCACCATCATCAGATTCATTGGACGGGTTTAGCCAATAATTGGTGGACACTTTTTTGGTGTGCCAGTCAACAACGCTCGGTTCCCAACCTTGCTGATTGTGTATCTTTATCTCAGACATCTTTTGAAGTGGCCAGTGGATTGATTACCTCGGAGTTTTATGAGGTTGATGTCGTTGATTCGGCAAAAGGGACTGGATTGCAATTGTTGACCTCAGGGGGGATTGATGCCAATCAGCATTTTTGGGGTGTCTCTAAACAACGATTTCGCAAAAAGAAGTACTTGTATCCTCGCTTAGATGAGACAAACGCTAGCCCATCCTTGCTTCGAAAATTCAAACGGAGTCGGCGCCCCAAGATTATTTTGGCCAACCAAACCGCTACTGTGGAGGGTTTTTTGGACCGTCAAGGGGCGTTTCAAGCCTCTACCGCCACCAGTGAACTTTATCACCAAGACGATTCGGTGGTGGCCTTAGAACAACTGTTGGCCTGGTTACACTCGGTAGAATTTGACGTTCTATACAACGCTTGTTTAGGCTACAACGCCTTGGGCGAGGGGATTTCGATGAGTAAAGCATTTTTGGAAAGGATGCCGATTCCTCGTTCGGTTTTACTTGTGGATGCTTCATCGGAAAAATAATGAGAATTTATCGATTGCGATCTGTGCAGGGGTGTTGATTTGGGATAAATTACGGGTCTGATTTTGAAATTGGAGGGTCGATGTCATCACCCATATCAGATTTCGTTCGTACACATTTTAAACATTTTAATGCCGCCAGTCTGGTCGATGCAGGAGATGGCTATCGTAAGCATCTCTCAGAGGGTGGACGGATGATGGTAACACTTGCAGGAGCGATGTCGACTGCTGAGTTGGGACGTTCCTTTGCAGACATGATTCGCCAAGAAAAAGTGCACATCGTTTCGTGCACGGGTGCCAATCTAGAAGAAGACATTATGAATTTGGTGGCTCACTCGCACTATAAACGGGTCCCTCACTATCGAGATTTAACGCCGACAGATGAACGGGCCTTACTTGATGCTGGTCTCAATCGGGTTACCGACACTTGTATTCCCGAAGAAGAAGCTTTTCGTAAGATTCAACACCATATCGTACGGTTGTGGAAACGGGCTGAGGACAATGGAGAACGGTATTTTCCCCATGAGTTTATGTACCAACTGTTATTGGATGTCGAATTTCAACAAGAGTTTGATCCAGCGATGGATCCACAAAATTCTTGGATGCTATCTGCGGCTCGGAAAAATCTTCCAATCGTTGTTCCGGGATGGGAGGATTCTACCATGGGGAACATTTTCGCCAGTTACGTGATCAAAGGTGAATTGTCCGCTCAAACCATGAAGTCAGGTATCGAGTATATGGCCTGGCTTGCTGAATGGTATCAACAAGAAGCTCTGAGGGTACATCAAGAAGGTGTTCCCAGTGTTGGCTTCTTTCAAATTGGTGGGGGTATTGCCGGTGACTTTCCCATTTGTGTGGTTCCAATGTTGTATCAAGACATGGAATTGCACGATATCCCATTTTGGGGTTACTTCTGTCAGATTTCGGATTCCACGACTTCTTTTGGGTCCTATTCAGGAGCCGTTCCCAATGAGAAAATCACTTGGGGGAAACTGGACGAAACCACGCCCAAGTTCATTGTTGAATCGGATGCCACTATCGTTGCCCCGCTCATTTTTGCGATGGTATTGGACTGGTAGATTGGTCTGGTATGGTTTGTGATTCGGCAATCCGAGCTTCTTTGAAAGATTGTCCTGCTTGGAGCGGTTCTCGGATGCCACTATTTTTACGCACTTGGTCTAGCCATGTAAGGTAATTTTGTTTGAGACTTTCGCTCTCTGTTTCTGAAAGATAATGTGCCAAAGCGGAAATGGCGGCTTCCATTGTACACATTCCACCTTCAAAATAGGGCTGTCGAATTCGAGGCAATGGCGGATCGAGAGGTTTAACCGTCAGACGAGGCAAATGGGTCAAGCGATCAATCTTTTTCAACATTCTTGAAGTCTGTTTCCAGGAACCATCCAAGATGATCAGATTCTTTGGTGGCTCGGTATCTGTCCATGCTCTGGGTGGATGATTCGGATCGGGGTCGTAAAACAAGGGGAACAACAACGCCGCATCTTCTAAGAGAGTCTCATCTAATACGGTTGGCCCTGCATAACGTGCACCGTGTTCAATTAGATGTACATTTTGTAGTGATGCCTCAAGAATACGGGCTGAATTGGAACCACGACTCACTTCTTTACGGTGACGGATGATGGTGACCTTTGGTCTGTTGTCTATGGATTGTAAGCGCCCACAGATACAAGTGTTACCCCGTAAGGCACATCGACTACACTTCTGTAAAGCCTCTTTGGGAATGGTCATATAGCGTCAATACTAGCTAGTATCGGGTAATGTGTTGGGTCATCCAAGGTACTTCACCCCGTACACCACGAGAATAAATGTCTTGGACCAGACGGGTAATCTCACCGGGTGTACCATCGCCAATCGGCAATCGGTCACATTCGCGAACAGGCGTGATTTCAGCGGCGGTTCCAGTCATAAAGACCTCATCCGCAACGTACATCGCATCTCGACCAAACGGCATTTCCACACATTCAATCCCTT
>CAKZLX010000440.1 GCA_937127265.1 uncultured Pseudomonadota bacterium | reverse complement strand
ACTCACCTCATCCAAATGAACGAAATCCCTTGCTCGTTGCCACAGTTGGAAAATGGGGAAATCAACTGGAAGAAAGTCAATCAACGGTGGAAAGCGCCACTCATGGAAGAATGTTTGCCACGTGTGGGTGCAGAACCATTTTTCATGTTGCACGCGCTCACCGGTCAAGAAAGCATCGAACAAGCCACCCTTGAATTGCGTCAGTTTTGCACCGAACGCAACATCGAACAAATCATCGCCGTTGACAATGGGGGAGATATTCTCAAGCCCATTGAAAACATGGCTGAAATTGAAAGTGCTGGTCGCGATCAGAAAGTCTTGGAGGTGTTGAAAGCCATCGCTCTGCCAACCTTTGTAGTGGTGGTTGCCCCAGGTTCTGATGGGGATTTCACCCAAGTGGAAATGACCCAGTTACGCAATCAATTTGTCGAAACACACCAAGACTTGGGGGTGTTCTCACTCAATCCGTTTCGTCCAACCTTCACCCGTCTCAGCAAATGGATGGGGGCACAACGCACCTTTAATATCGTCAATCAAAGTTGGAAGAAGGCTCCGAATGGCGAAGGAATAATGACTGTAAACAGGGGGAAGGGAAAATACAAGCGCCAACAGAATATTCCCCACAAATGGATTCAATCGGGGTGGGTTTTCCAATTGAAGATCGAATAAGGCATCAGCGAAGGGGGAGTTCACTCCCCCTTTCCAACATTTGCTTGATTGCTCTACCTCAACACCATCCAAGTATTGACTGTACTCAACTGAATGGCTCTGATTTCAGAACGGGACCTACCCTTAATCATCCATCATCCCAAAGACTCTTTTCCCAGTCCAACGACCGTTCCATAGCAGTGTAAGCATCAGCAATCTTGATTTCTTGTTTGGTTAAGAGTTTTCGACCTTTGCCCCATGGGTTCTTGCAAGGACCAAGACACAGACAACAACCACATCTTTTCAGGTTGTCAGCATATCGTGGGGCTAGATTGTACGGATCTGTGGTCAATCCCAACACCCACTTTGCTTTGCGAATCATACGGTAACGATGATGACGACGAATGGCTCTCTTATCAGTTTTCATAATGTTCTCTTGTAATATGACAAGAAAACGATAGAACAGTCCGATTTCGGAGACATTAACCCGTAAGATTAAAACAATGAACCCATTGAGAAATCAAAGACCATCTTGCGTTCATCTTCATAGGGATTGATTGGGAAGCCCCATTCAAAACGCAACGGTCCCATCGGCGACAACCAACGGACACCACCACCATAGGCCATTCGCAGATCGGCAAAGTTGATCGAACCATTCCCCCATGGGTCTCCAAAAGCATTCCCAGCATCAAAGAAGGTCACAGCCCGAATACCGGCGGCAGGAATGATGGGAATCTCAATTTCCACGTTGTTGATCCAAGTTTGGGTACCACCAACCACCAACCGTGCATCAGAAGCCGCAGGGTCGTCTGAACCCACAAAGGCCGATTGGTTAGAGGGTAGATAGCCTTGCGCCCGGATAGATGGACCCAGTGTAAACCATCCATATCCACGAATAGAGTTGATACCACCGGCACGATACCGATGAATGTAAGGAACAATCGATCCATCCGTCGAATGAATAGCCCCAAGCGTCCCATTGTATCGAAAGATCAACCTTTCTGATTCAACCAATGGCTTGTAGGCACGAATGTTCAAGCGCGTCTCCAAGAAGTTAAACTCGCCGCCAAAGACCGAAAACACATCATTGTCGTTGAGACGAAATCCACCCGACAAATTGGTACTGGCAATCGCATATATCCCTTTGGTGGCGTTGATGCGGTTGTTTCGTTTATCGACCAACAGAGAGATTCCACCGGTACTGGTCAGACCATTTCGATAGAGCTGCCCACCGAGAACACGAGCCTTGTAAGCATCAATGCTGTTGAGCCCTGTGTCTTCAAAGGTATAATCAAACTCCAATCGCCAATCATCTCGACGATCCAAATAGCGACCCACTGCAATCGATCCACCACGTTGGTACTCTTCTTCAATGAATTGTTGCGAGAGAGAATATCCGTTGACCCGCAACGTCCATCGAGAATCCAAGAAGTATGGATCAAAGACTTGCAAGTTACCTTGTTGCCTTGCCGAAGAAACATTGGCAGAAAGACTCATCACATAGCCCAGTCCCAAAAAGTTGTTCTTGGAAATGTTGGCAGTGAAAACAAAATTCTCTAGGTTGGAGAAACCCATCCCCACCGAAAACGAGCCCGTTGGTTGCTCAGTGACCTCCACGTTCATACGCAATTCATCTGGATTATCTTTACTTCGCGGTGTGGTAATATCAACCGTTTCAAAGAATCCCAACCGTTGCAAGCGCTGTCGTGACTCATCCAATCCAGAGCCACTGTACAAATCACCCTCGTTAATCGGAATCTCACGTCGCACCACTTTATCAAATGTCGGGTCATTTCCAGAGATATCAATCCTTCCGATACGAACCTTTCGACCTTTTTGTATATCGAAAGTGATATCGACCACACCAGTTTCGGGATCAGTGTCCGTCACGGGAAAGACATTGACAAAAGCATACCCTTGATCACCATAGAGATTGGTAATCTCTTGCATGGCCAGTTGTAAATGAGAGAGTTTAAAGGTGTCTCCTGTCACTAAGGGAGGGTGAGAGGCACGAAACTCAAGAGCACCAAACTTGGACTGTTCCCAATCTTCAGGTGGCGTACCGTCCTCATTGAGATCATCTTTGACCTTATTCCATCGTTCGGTGATGTCCTTGGCCATCTCGCCATCAATGATTTGGCGCAGTGCTTGGTTAGTCAACCCTTCCTCGGGCACCAAATCGCCACGGACTTTGACTTTTCCGATTTTGTATTGGGGACCTTCTTCAATGTCGAACGATACCGAGATTGTTTTCTTATCCAAAGCCAAATAAGTGCGTGGTGGACTCACCTTGGCATCCACATACCCTTCTTCCATAAAGACCGAACGAAGAACTTGAGAATCGGCATCTAAAGTGGCTTCATTGAAAGAACCACCACCCATGAAAGGCAATATACCGGCTTGACGAGTTTGGAGAAACCGACGCAATTTGGAAGAACGAATGTTTTCATTGCCCGTAAAGTCGATGTTGCTCACCAATACTTTACGGTTTTCCACGATGTCAAAAGTCAATTCCACAGCATCATCAGAGATTTCTTTGACTACTGGTTCAATCTCGACCAAATAATAGCCCTTTTCAATGTAGGCTTCCCGTAGACGCTGGATGTTCTTTTGAATCTTGCTGTAGTTAATGATGTCAGAATCATCGACGGTCAGTTTTTCTTGTAAAACTTCGTCGTCCAACTTTTTGTTGCCTTTGATACTGACCGAGCGAATGACTGGCTTTTCCTTGACGGTCACCAACAAACGTACACCATTGGTCTGGGTATCGGTGATTTGTCGGAAACCTTCCACCCGAACATCAGCAAAATATCCACTGGCATGAATCGCTTCAATCGATTGTCGAAGGCGAGAGGGACTGGCTTCATCACCAACCGAGACCCGCATAGCAGAACGCAATACAAACTCATCAATGTGGTTGTGGCCAACAAACTGGATTTCGGTGACCACACCACCAATGACTTGCAATGGGGCGTAGGGATCAAACTCAGCGTCTGCGGTAATCTCTGGTAATTCTGGCCCCGCACGTAACGCCTCGGGGATACCATCTTCACCAACTTCTCCTATCAGCGGCTGTGCCATTGCCAATGAGCCAAGCAAACTACGCCAAATCCAGATCATCATGCCCAACTCTCCAATACCCCATTCACCAATTGTAATCGTCGGGAACAGGTTCGCGCCAAATTGTGGTCATGGGTAACCATCACCAAAGCCCCTGTAACTTCTGTACGCAATTCCAACAACAAGCCCAAAATCGAACTAGCGGTTTGCGGGTCCAAATTGCCAGTGGGTTCGTCAGCCAAAATTAAATCCGGTTGATGAATTAACGCCCTAGCAATGGCCACCCGTTGTTGCTCTCCGCCACTCAGTTCTCCCGGTTTGTGATGGATACGATGACCGAGCCCAACCTTTTCTAACAAACTGCGTCCCCGTGTATGAGCTTCAGCAGGAGAAACACCAGCGATGGAAAGGGGCATACACACATTGTTAAGAGCATCGTGATCGGGAAGCAAATGGTGAAACTGAAAAATAAATCCCACTCGTCGATTGCGGATTTGATCAATTTTTTGCGGTGCCAATCCAAAGACATTTTGCATACGTCCCGCTTGATCTGCCAACCACAGTTCACCTTCAGTTGGTTTATCCAAGGCCCCCAATAACTGTAACAAAGTAGACTTTCCCGAACCAGACTGTCCAACGATTGAAATATCTTCACCTCGGGCAATGGTCATATCAACGGCCCGCAAAACAGGGATTTCTTGTCCACCTTTGTGAAAAAGTTTAGCCAGCCCTTTGGCTTCTAGAATCGCTTCACTCATAGCGTAACCCCTCAACAGGATCCATTTTACTAGCGACCAACGCTGGATAAATCGTTGCCAAGAATGAGATCGCAATGGCCGTTACAACCACCGTAAAGACCGTTTGTGGCTCCACAACCACTGGTAAGGTGTCCATGTAGTAGACATCGGTGTCCAGTGGAAACTGATACTGGTCGAGAAAATAACAACCCGTTAACCCCAAAATAGTCCCGGCAATCGTACCGATAAAGCCAATGATGACCCCTTCCAGCATGAATACGTGCAAGATTTGTCGGGAAGAAGCCCCCATCGCCCGCAAAATGGAAATCTCACGACCACGGGTCAATACCACCAAAATCAAGGTACCCACAATGTTCAACGATGCCACCATCACAATCAAGGAGAGGATCAATCCCATTACAATTTTTTCCATTTTGAGAGCGGCAAACAGTTTACTGTTGAGTTCCATCCAGTGACGCAAAAAGAAGGGATAATCCAATTCGGTTTGTACGGCAATCGCCAATTCTGGAGCATTGTCAATGTCTTTGACTTGGACTTCGATGCCGTTGACCTTGTTGTCAATTTTGAGAAATTTCTGTGCTTCCTCCATCAAAACATAGGTCCACTTGGTATCATATTCATACATGCCAGTGTGAAAAATACCGGCAACCCGAAACGAACGCACATCCGGAGTCGGCATCCCCATGACACCAATACCGCCACCCACTGGATTGATGATGTGCACCAGATCATCGGTGGTCACATACAACTCTTCGGCCAGTTCCTGACCAATAAAAATGCCTGGTTTGGGTTGGTCATTATCTTCAGTGACCTCTGGACGGGCTAAGCCATCCAGCAAAGCATTTTTGGCCTCAGTCGTAAGCACTGGTCCGTCTGGTCCAACCGCCAAAGAATCGACTAAGTTGGTAACTTTGGGGGTGTACTCAGGATCGATCCCTTTAAAGACCACCCCAGCAGCCCCTTGGGTTGAACGAATCATCATCTCTGAATACACAAAAGGAGCCGCGGCAGAAATGCCGTCAATAGCTTCAATGCGTTCCAGTGTATTGTCTTCGAGAGTGAAATTTCCTCCGTAGTTCAACACCACTAAGTGGGCATTGGAACCCAAGATTTTATCTCGCAAGTCAATTTCAAATCCTTCCATCACTGCAAGCACCATGATCAATGCCGTGACACCAATCGTAACGCCCAAAATGGATACCGTGGTGATGACATTGATACCGGCTTCCGATCGTCTTGATCGAAGGTGTGAAAGGGCAACTTGCCAAGTAAATCCCATCTAGTTGCCTCGAGGCTTCAAGGTAGGGAACAAAATAACTTCACGAATTGATTGGGCGTTGGTGAGCAACATCACCAACCGATCAATACCGATACCTTCACCGGCGGTTGGGGGCATACCATAACTCAAGGCTTTGATATAATCGGAATCAAAGAACATCGCTTCATCGTCACCAGCATCTTTGGCAGCTACTTGAGAAGCAAAACGACCGGCTTGATCGATTGGATCATTCAGTTCATTAAAGCCATTGGCAATTTCTCTTCCAGCAATGAACAATTCAAAGCGTTCTGCAATTTTGGGGTCACGATCTGAACGGCGAGACAACGGCGAAATTTCAGTTGGAAAGTCAATCAAAAATGTCGGCTGAATCAAGTTGGGTTCAACATAAGCATCAAAGAAATACTCAAACCACTTCCCAACACTTTTCGGTAAATCATCCTTGTCGGCATCTTCAGGGTTCATCGCCAACCACTTTGCACGCAGCTGATCAGCATCCCACACATCTTCTTCAGAAAGTCCAGACGCCTCCGCGACCGCAGTGGCAAACGGCAACCGACGCCAAGTTGAACCAAAGTCCAATTGGTACTCTCCATAAGTGACGGTGGTGCTACCACAAATGT
>CAKZLX010000439.1 GCA_937127265.1 uncultured Pseudomonadota bacterium | reverse complement strand
TTCCATCTCTCGCATTTGAAAAGACTGAAAGCCACTAGCAGGGGTCAGTTTGTCGCGAAAGGACATGAAGTCTTGTGGGGTCAGGGTTTCCATCACCCCAAAGGTGTCGCCGGCTAGTTTGAGGATTTCGTTGACTCGTCCAAGGTGATGTACCACGTGGGGAATCGATTCTTCAGGGACTTCTGGAGAGGCAAGGGCATCACGGGCATCTCGGATTTCCGCTAGCACCAGTTTGAACCACAATTCCAACGCTTGATGGGTGATGATGAAATGCAACTC
This sequence comes from uncultured Pseudomonadota bacterium, assembly GCA_937127265.1. Lineage (GTDB taxonomy): Bacteria > Myxococcota_A > UBA796 > UBA796 > UBA796 > CAJWHX01. Next base: position 3,767 of record CAKZLX010000439.1, on the reverse strand, counting down.
GTCGGTGTGCAATTGGGTTTCGTCTTTTTCCAGTCCCCCTTGCAGACCGAGTAGGGGTTTCAGTTCGAGATAGTCCCAATAGTTTGGTGTGTTTGCCATGTTGTACTCCATTTTTCACACCCTATGAATAATCTTTTTGGATAGATTGTGCTATCTTTTCAGGCTAGGATTATCCTCAATCACAGGTGAGAAATGTCGATAGAAACGATGCAATTTGCCGATTTATCCAATTTGCCCAACGTTCGATTGGATATACGGTACGCCACCAAGAGCAATTTCATGCAACGGGTGGTTGTTGGTTACGAAGCCCCGTTGTGTTGGATGCATCGGGATGGTTTTGAGAAACTATTGCGATTGACCGGTATTTTAGAAGCAGAAGGGCTTGGTTTGGTCATTTGGGATGCCTATCGACCCAAACGAGCCACTGCCGATATGGTGGCTTGGGCAGAACAGACTGGACAAGAATGGTTGTTGGAGCAAGGCTATTTGGTGCGCGATTCTAGACACAACCGTGGTGGGGCGGTCGATTTGAGTCTCTATGATCTGGAGAGTGGTCAACTGTTGGACATGGGTACCGAGTGGGATTTTTTTGGTGCTGAGAGCAACACTTTTGAGGCAAGGGGTCTGGCTTTGGAGAACCGTTTGCGATTGCGCAACTGGATGCTGGCAGTTGGTTTTCTGGCTTACGATGTAGAGTGGTGGCACTTTGAATTGCCCAATGCCACCGAATTGCCGGTGTGGGATGTGCCTTATCGCTTGGGAGTTGATTAGGAACGTCGCAACTCGACTAAGGTTTCCACGTGGTGGGTGTGGGGAAACATATCAAAGGCGGTCATTCTGTGTGGGGTATACCCGTGCTTTTTGGCTTCTTTGAGATCGTTTCGTAAAGCGTTGGGATTACAAGAAACGTACAAGATGGCTTTGGGACGGGTAATTTGCAATTCAGAAATCACCCCTGCACAACCTTTGCGTGGTGGATCGAGTACTGCTACATCGAAAAAGGCATCTCCGGCTTGAAACTTGTCGGCATCTTTTTTGTGGACTTCCATCGAGAGATTGTGTCGGGCAATGGTTTGTTTGGCATCTTGGATACTGGAAGGTGCAGAGTCCATACCGACCACCTTGATGCCTTGAAGAGCAATGGCGGTACCGATGTTGCCAGCTCCACAGTATAAGTCCAAGACCTGTGAGGGATTGTGTTCCAAGACCCAGTCACGCACCGTTTGCACCAAGAGCGCATTGATGCCTTGGTTGACTTGGTAAAAGGACCCCAGACTCAATTGGTGTGTCACTCCACAAACCGTCATTTCGGTTTTACAGTTGCCCCACATCTTGTTTCCATCCATTCCGATACCAGCCAACGCACCGTCTTGTTGTGCCCACTCGGCCAAGACATCTTTGGTGGGTCGTTGTCCTTTGAGCGAGAGCACATTGGCCACCACACTCTGGCCATTGCTGCGAAACTCAATCGCTTTGGCAGGAAAGGGGACAGTGCCCAGTTTGGAGAGGGCAAGGTTGATTTGTGGATCGGCGATCGCACAGGTGTCAATGCCAACAAGGGTGTGACTTTTGGGCTTGAAGTACCCCAAGGATCCATCTTTATCCACCCGCAAGCGAATCCGCGATCGGTAGTGCATTGATTTTGGAGAGTCGACCCACGCAATATCTTCTCGTTGGAAAAAACGTTGTAACCAAGCCACTTGACCGGTTCGTTGTTCTTCGATGGTTTCGGTTGCCCGTACACAATTGCCACAGTTGGTGACTTGAGGGCATGTCTGTTCAATCGTTGTCATGGTCTTTCTGTAACCGATCGGATCTGCTTTTGCGATCGTCCGTACTGGTCAAGTTACATAAATGTCGTCATTTTGTCGTTTGTAAATACTTCTTTGGTCATGTAAATCGTGAAGTACAACATACCGAGGTATTTTGTTATGAACACAATGAACACCAGTACTCCAGTTACATCAAACCCCACCAATGTGGTCAGTGATTCGGATAAACGTTTTGTCGGTCTGATTGTTCTGGCGGTGGTGTTGTCAGTGTCCTGTGCGCCTTATCCTCATATTGCTCGTTGGGTTGGGTTTGGATTTGCTGCCTATGCGGCAGTGGCCAATGACTCGATTCAAACCTTGGGAACCTTCTTGGCCAGTAACAAACAACGTCCCTGGTATGTATTGTGGTCATTTGCTGCGGGTATTTTCTTGTTGACGATGGGCTATTCATGGCTCAATTATGGTGGCGATGTGTCCTATGGGCGACTGGCTGCCAAAGGTTTTGAAACCACTCCGATGGCCTTTACAGGGTTGCAAGTGGCTGCCCCAGTGGTCTTGGTAGTTTTGACTCGTTTGAAGATGCCAGTGTCCACCACGCTCTTGTTGCTGACGTCATTTGCTACTGAAATGTCAGCGGTCAGTAAAGTTTTGGTCAAGAGTTTGAGTGGTTATGTTTTGGCCTTTGTCTTGGCGTTTGGATTGTGGTTTGCCATGCAAAAGGTCTTTGCAAAGTGGTTCACCAAGCCGATGCACCGTGGCTGGATTGGTGCACAATGGTTGACGACAGGCTTGCTTTGGTCGGTTTGGTTACAACAAGATGCCGCCAACATCGCTGTCTATTTGCCTCGCAGTTTGAATATTTGGGAATTTGTTGCCTTTGCCGGTACAGTAGTGATTGGTTTGGCTTGGATATTCAAAAATGGCGGCGATAAAATTCAAGAAGTGGTCGATGAGAAAAATAATGTCACCGATATTCGGGCGGCAACCATGATTGATTTTCTCTATGCCATCATTTTGTTCTACTTTAAAATCCACAGTAAGATCCCGATGAGTACCACTTGGGTGTTCTTGGGGTTGTTGGGTGGTCGAGAACTAGCCATTGCCCTACAATCCAAAGGTCTTGCTAATGTACGTACGCCTTCTCAGGCCTTCCAAATGCTGACTAAAGACGCCGGGATGGCTTCGATTGGTTTGGTGGTTTCTTTCGTGGTTGCCTATTTTGTGAACGGTGGCTTGTAATCAGAGAACCAAAAAATGGTACCTTTTTGAATAATCGGTTAGAATTGGATAAACTATAGGTTGGAACATCAGTTCAAATTCACTGTTTTCAAAGAAGGAAAAGAATGCCTCGTGTATATTCTCTGTCCCCAAATTGTATGTCAAGTGACGCAATCACGGGTGATGTTGACGAACCTGAGCCGGATCAGACATTCACAAATGTCAGGCGTGTCATCGGGTCTCGAAGTATCGAATCGTATCAGTTTGCTCCAAAATTATGGCGTGGCTGTAAATGCTTGCATTACCGCAATAGTCAACTGACTTGGGGTGAGCCATGACCATGCTAGTGGTATCGGTCGTGGCACTGTTGTTGGTTTCGGCCATGGCTTCTGGTACTGAGGCTGCCTTGTTTGCCATCCCCATCAGCAAAGTCCAAGCGTTTTTGGACGAAGAAAAGCGGGGTGCGAAAGCTCTTCAAGCCATCAAAGACGACATGGGGCAAGCCATCACCACTGTGGTGATCATCAATAACATTGCCAACATTGTGGGTTCGATTGCGGTGGGTGCCTTGGCAACGGCACATTTTGGTGAGATACATGTATTTTTTGGACTCATCCCAGGAATGACTGCATTCTCAGGCACGTTGACGTTTTTGGTCATCGCGTTTTCTGAAATTGTGCCCAAAACGCTGGGTGAACGTTACGCAGAACGACTATCCTTGTTGATTTCTCCGATTTTATTAGGACTGATAAAACTCTTTAAACCCTTCATCTGGGT
>CAKZLX010000438.1 GCA_937127265.1 uncultured Pseudomonadota bacterium | reverse complement strand
AGCCCCAGTAGATAAAGCAAACTGCCCGGTGAGTGACAGACTGTCCTTTTGCCACAGATCGACATTAGAAGCAAGTCCCAACTGACCAATACCGGTGACCGGCTCAACCATATCATTACTCACCGAAACATGTGAAATAGGTAGAATCAGTGACAGATCGATCCCATCTTGAAGACCATACGTATATTGGGTAAGACTCAATACTTGAGATACCTTTGCATTTTGTGGTAAGGATTTTTTGTTCCCTTTACTTTCAAATGCTGACCAAGTGCCGTAGGATACACCTGTATATACACTTTGTACGCCCTGTGGTAAGGCATCAGCAAGAGCACTGTTCAACAATACGGTAAGCAACATGATCTCTCCAATCGATTAGTAAATCTGGTGTTCATCGGTCAAAGCCAAGACTTCTTCTGGAGTGGTCAGACCTTGGGCAATCTTTTTGATCCCGTATTCTCGTAAGGTCAACATCCCATCGTTCAAAGCTTCCCGTTTGATTTCTTGGGTGGAAGCCCGTTCATTGATCAACCGTTGGATTCGAGGTGTGACCTGCATCACTTCAAATAGACCTGTTCGTCCAAGATAACCAGTATTCCGACATTTCACACAACCCTTTCCCCGTTTAATTTTCAATCGACGACCACGGGAGTTTGGGATACGCAAAGAATTGATGTCTTCTTCAGAAAGAAAATCATCGACTGCACAAAAAGGGCAGACTTTACGCACCAATCGTTGGGCAACCACACCTAATACGACACCGGATAATAGAAAGGGCATCACTCCCAAGTCCAACATTCGTGAAACCGCACCTGCAGCCTCTCCAGTGTGAATGGTGGAAATCACCAAGTGTCCGGTCATCGCCGCTTGCACCACATTGCTCGCCGTATCTTGATCGCGAATCTCCCCCACCATCACCACATCAGGATCTTGACGAAGCACGGTTTTGAGTGCCGAGCCAAAGGTCAGTCCAATTTTGGGTTGCATGGCGATTTGATTAAACTTTTCATGGACCATTTCAATCGGATCTTCAAGGGTGATCACATTGATCCGAGGAGAGGCGATATAGTGCAAGGAGGAATAGAGAGTGGTTGTTTTACCAGAACCGGTTGGACCGACCACCAAAACCAGACCCGTGTTGGAGGTTATCATTTGACGCATAGCCTCCAATTCCCTAGGAAAGAAGCCTAATTTTTCAATATCTTGAATCAACACACCGGGATCAAAAATCCGTGCTACCATTTTTTCACCAAAAGCGGTCGGTGCTGTGGAGATACGTAGTTCAACCTCCTCATCTTTGTAGCGGGTTTTGAAACGCCCATCTTGTGGACGACGACGTTCAGCAATGTCCAATCGAGACATGGTTTTCAATCGAGAAATGATCGCCGGATGAACCACTTTTGGCATCCGATGTACTCGATGTAAAACACCGTCAATCCTCATCCGAACGATACTTTCGTCGCGCTTGGGTTCAATGTGGATATCACTGACCCGATTATCGAGCGCATAGTTCAACAAGTATTCAACGGCTTGCACCACTGGTTGTTCGGAACCATCAAAACCTTCGGCACCCAAAATGTGCAACTGCTCCAAGTTCCCCATATCAAAGCGATCGTTACCATATTTGAGTTCCGCCGCCCGCATCGAAGAGCGAAATCCGTGAAACTCGGCAATCACCTGCAGGACATTTCGTTTAGCAGCCGCTACCGGTAAAATCCGTTTTCCTTTGATCCGTTCAATACTTTGAATCAATTCTTGGTTCCATGGCTCCGCCATCGCAAGGGTCATGCTTTCTGGTTGATCATCCAAAGTAACGATTAAGTGGCGTTCAGCAAAAGGACCTCCAAAAGTATCGGTAATCAAACGATAGTCTAGTTGTAAGGGATCCAGAACAACATAGGGAATCCCTTTTTCCTCAGCCACTACCCGAGAAATGCAATCTTCATCCATCAAATCTTCGGGAATATCCAAGCGACGAAAACGAAAAGAGGCAATCAGTTCAATCTCCGATAAGGCATAGGCAATGCGCTGTCGACCCATCAAACGCCGTACTTCATTTCGTTTATCCAACAAAACGTGTCTAGACTGCTCCATACCGCGATTGAGGATATCTTTTTGTTGCCCTTCGTGAATGATTCCTCGTTGAACCAAATAGTTCAGGTATTCTTCCATTTTGCGTTTGTTGACCACGCAGACCACCTCTGTAAATGCTATATTGTTCTATACACATATCATATCCCACTTTGGAATCACCATGAGCAAACAATATTTGGACAACAGCCAAGAACAGCAGTCAGAACAAGGTACAAACCAACAATCTGTCCAAGGTACTCAAAACAAGAGCAACAGTGATCAACAAGCCAAAGTTAAAGAGGCCGCCTTTGTCGCTGAATATGAAAGTGCACTTGGATCATTTTTAGGACCCAAACTCTACGATACCGTCTCCGACCAAATCACCCTCGAGAAAATGACTGGGTATGGCAACAAACTGGTCGAAGCCTTGTTGAAATTGGGAATTGGTGAATTGGAAAACGTCAATCCAGCAATCAACGACAAGTTGCAACAGCAAATGGTGGAAGGCATCTCCAAGGAATTGGAACCCATCGTCGCTAAACTGATGCAAAGT
>CAKZLX010000437.1 GCA_937127265.1 uncultured Pseudomonadota bacterium | reverse complement strand
TTTTTTATTCTCTATCTCTCTATCTTATCTGTCTCTTTTAGTAATTTCCATTTTCATTTTCTTCCAAATAAACACCAGACTCGTAGGTGATTGAACAGCCTCGAAATTCACCCGTAGCAAAGGGTTCGCCATCTACATGGATTTCCAAATAGGACCCTTCATAATACAGGGCATATTGATATGTTTGTTGAAAGCCTTCTGTAGACTCAATACAAGGATCTTCAGAGCCTGTACCGGTGATGGTCACATCCCATCGTCCATTTGGTTCGATATCTTCTTTACAAGCCACCAGTAAAAATAATAGAAGGTTCACATTTACCTCTTTTCAAATATGTTGTTGGATCGTTAATATGTCTAGTTTATCCATTTCCCCACAAGTCAGCACACATTTAATCGAGCAGTGGAGTCAAGTTCGCGACTTTTCTGCCCAAGTTTGTCATCTGCAAGCACCAATGGGTACGGGCAGTAAACACGTTCTCAATCACTTTCAACGCCAAGTGGCAGGGGAGTGTTTGACTTGGCATGTTCGCTTGCGTGACAACTTATATGGATGGGAAATTTTACCGGTATTGACCAATGGATTATGGAAAACAATCCGTCATTCTGCCAATATGGTGGCAATGGTTCGCAAGTCACTCGAGTTGGACTTGGGTGATGAAAGGCTCAATGCCATTTTGAAAACGATGTCCGAATCGTTGCAACACAGTCATGAGACTGAAAACGCACAGCTCAAACTACCATCCGACAACCCAATTTTGGGACTGATTCTGTTAGCACGGGCTTTGATGCGTGAAATGCCGTTGTTGATAATCATTGAAAATGTACAATACTGTCACAGTTACATTCCATTGGTGTTTTTGCTTGCCTCCTTACAAGACGCCCAGAAGACCCGTACAATGGTTGTTTTGCACAGTACGGTATTGAATGACGATTCTGTTTCTTCTTTTCCGATCCCTGCTCAAGTGTTGTTGAATACCTTGAAAGGAACTTCGGTTGGTTTGGCACCTTGGAATCAAGAAGAAACCGCAGCGTTTTTTGAAGCACGTGATTTGAAAGATGTGTCGACCATTGATTGGTTGGCTTGGACCGAAGGACGTCAAGAGTTGTTAGCAGAGATGATGGTTTGGCAAGCAGAAGATCCACTCGCAGAAAGTGCCATTGCCAGTCGACAGTTGGTGTTTGCACCGACCGAAGATGCACAACGTACCGAGCAGTGCTTGAGGGTAGGGGCGTTGTTGGGGTGGCGATTTTCGATAGCGCATGTGGCTTCCATACTGGGGTTAGAGATACAATCGGTCTCTGATTTACTCTCCCAACAACCACACCTCATTGAAATAGAAGATGAACGTGCGAGTTTCAAATATGTATTGCATCAATTGCGCTTGATGGATGACACTATGCGTCAGTTACCGCAAGTCGCCGCCAGTGTAGCGGATAATATTTACGCGACGTTTGGTCGAACGCGACCAGAAATGCTTCACCAAGCCGCCAAGATGTACAGTCGATTGGAGCGACATGCCGAAGCGCAAGAAGCCCTGACACTTTTTCAGGACTTGGATGTTGATGTCTTGTATTTGGCGATGTTGGAAGTCATGATACGATGGGGTATCCAATTCGACACAGTGGTGATGGAGCCGTTGTGGCGACGTGCTTCAAGACATCAGTTCACCCAAAATGGAGATGTGGCTTTGGCGTTTCAACAACGGGCTCTGGAATGGGCAGCAGAGAACAATGCACCCCATTTGGCCATTGAGTTGTATCGTCAAGGTGGACGTTTTTATGCTAAACAAAACGAAATCTTGGAAGCCGAGAACCAGTTTCAACAGGGTATCAATGTAGCCAACCAAGAAGGGTTTACATTTTTACAGGTCGATACGCGAATTGATATGTTGGAATTTTATGTGCAAAATGCTGAGTTACGACGCGCGTCTCAACAGTTACTGTTGCTAGATGGACAGGAACTATCAGAGGTGCAACGGATCCGTTTGTTGGGAGTCCACGCAAGGGTTGCCCAAGCTGAAAATGATTATCAAAAAGCAGCCAGATTGTTTGTGGAAGCTAGAAAAGTAGCCGCCTCTGTTTACAAGTGGGGACTGGCAACGGATTTAGGCCTCTTGGCCATCGAAGCTTTATTGGATACGGGTGCTGTCGATCAAGTAGAGTCGATGCTCGAATTGATACAAGAAGAGGCTCAAAAACACGACCGTCTTCCAATGTTTGAAACATTGCGACAACGGTATCAGTTGCACAAAGAGGATTCCTCGTCGGATTCTTGACAGCGTCTAGACGGTGCTTATTTTCCTGTATCCTGTCCTCTTTTGGTTGGGGTATACCTGTACAATTGCCTGTCAATCTGTTAAAAGACAGTCATGTTTTATTAATGCTGTAGACACACCAATCGAGGAGATATTGTGAGTTCAGATGTATTTGTCGCCCGTGAAAGCGACCTCAATGTATTAAAAGAAGCGTGGAGCAAAGCCAATGGTGGTTCTGCCCAAAGCATTTTGTTGACAGCCCCTTATGGTGGTGGCAAGCGTGCCTTGGTTGCCCAGTTGGCCCGATACGCCAAAAATGAAAATGAGGATGTATTGGTGTTTCGACCTGCCTTCAACGAAGAAGAAGATGGTCAAAATACACTGGTGAAACTCTATGCTGGCGTGTTGTCTTATTTACATGGAAATCCTGGATTGCGTGGAAAGGTTGAATTGGCCTTGAATTCGAACCTGCCCAGTCAAAAGCCACGGGTACAAAATTGGATTAAGTCTTTCTTGGAAGGTATGAAAAAAGGCTCTCCAAAGGTCGGCGAAACCCAGTTTCAGTTACATATCCCATCAGACAATCCTTTGTTGGGCTTCGTTGAACTGATGCATTTGATTTCTGAATCATTTCCGATTTTGTTGGAAATTCAAAATGTACACCACACTCATTCAGTTGCCGTAGCCACAATGGTCAAAGCGATGCTGCACCGTTCGGCTGCCCAAAACAAAAGTCAGTTGCTCACCATTTATTCTTGTGTACCATTGGAAGAAAATGCTGGTTGGGTATCTCAACCGCTTCAAGATGTATTTAAAGAAGAAGCGGGTGGCTATACTGCTTTGAACTTGGACGCATGGGGTGTTGAAGAAACCGAAAAGTACTTGACTTCCAAAGAGTACACCTTTGGTCTGGCTGCAGAGTTGGTGAAAATGACCAATGGTCGTCCGGGCTTCATTGCCGAATTGGCAGACATGATTGCCGAAGATGAAGATCTGCGTTCCAAGATGGGTAGTGACCTGACCGACCTGTTTGACTTTGCACCTGATGAAGACGAATTGGACTCCGAAGATGAATCCGACAGTGGAGATAACCAACGCAAAAAGGCAACGGCTGAAGATGCTAGCAAAGTGGCTTTCATCTCTGCATTGTTGGGCATGAGTTTCCCATCGGGAATCGTGGCTGATATGTTGAACTTGGATCGTTCGTCTGTCGATGACATTTACGATGCGACAGAGGGCATCTACAAAGAAGTCCAGTTCTCTAAACCCTTGAACACATGGATTTATCAGTTTAATCATGCAATGATGCGTGAAGCCGTTTTGGCAAAACACCAATCAGAAGAAGACAAGCGTATTGCTGGTAATACCGGAGCTTTCATTGAGCGTTTCTTGGCTCCCGCCTGATATGGCTACGTC
>CAKZLX010000436.1 GCA_937127265.1 uncultured Pseudomonadota bacterium | reverse complement strand
GACACAAAAGAACTGGACAGTTTGTCTAGAGTATTGGAAACTATTTTTCATGATATTTTTCAGGTCAACCCAGACAGTCTACAAACCACCATAGTTCCAAGCCCCTCGATTCACTTGTACAATCGTATACTCGTCGGTCAGATGAAAAAACTGGCGCGCAGTAAGGATCACCAATTGCGACTGCAAATGTACACCACACTAATTGACGCCAATCTAATTGCACTGGTAGATGCCAGTGGCAATCTTTTGCCTTGTGATACCATCGGTAGTTTTTCCTGTTTTGGTGCTTTTACCGATGAAAAACATGCGCTACAATACGACCCTCGCGGTCGAAACCTACAATCCATGTCCATGCTAGACATCCTCCAAAAGTCAATTTCCCAAAATGCTGGCTCCCTTTGGTTGAATCCTAAGGGAGAAACCCGTGGTGAACTCTATAAAACCGAACTTGAAGGTCTCTGGTCACGGGTTAAAAGATTGATGTAAACCAAGGTGAAACCATGCAAAAATCACTACCTATTTTATTGTTTCTCTCTTCTGGCTGTGCTCAATCGAGTATCGAGTACATCAATCAAACTCTACCCATTTTCGCCCTAGAAGATGTCAACCCTAATGCAGACACCTACGAAACCACCATCAGCAGCGACCAATTTGCCAATACCAGCCCTGAAATGGTCTCCGCTTGGTATTTTGGTCACTCCACGTGAGGTTATTGCTCTGGCCAGTTTGGTCATTTGAATACCCTACAAGAAACGTTCCAAGCATCTGAACTACCGATTCAAATCTTGGGCGTAAACGGCATTGGATACGAAGCGGGTAATGAACGGGTCACCGAAGAACGCAGCATCCCCTGGTTGCAAGATGTGGAAGCCGTCGATGCTTGGAGTTCGTGGGAGGTTGCTTACCGCGACGTCTACGTTCTCGATCAACGTGGACAGTTACGGTTCATCTACAATCTCACAACCCATGATTTGAGCAATCCTGACAACATGGACACACTCTCCGAAGCCATCATCGGACTGGTTGATACAGAGTAACCAGTCCGATGAGAACCTGGGTATTTACGGTTCAATTTGGACGTTCACTGTACGCAATTGAACGCCTTGACTTTTACCACCACCAAACTCAGAGTCTACCGAACCCGTACGGGCACGTTCGACCAAAACCTCTGCAGAGCAACTGCTTACCGAATCATACTCATTCTCTTGGAAATAAGACAGCGGGATGGTGTGCGATCCCATATCCATTTCGTCCAACGCATAATAGGAAGCAAAACAGTCACCGTGAACCGCCACATTGATGCGATCATCACTTTGATTGTCCCACTCCACAACCAGTTCTCCAGTATCAGCAGAACGAGAAAAGGAAGATTCTGGTTCAGGAAGTGTAATCACAAAGGGTGCTGGTAATGTAGCAACAGAAGAAGGCGCCCCAGTTTGGTCAGCCCGATCAAATGCCAATACAAATTCACTGCCTTCGGTATCTGCCACAAATCGTTCTTGGTAGGAATGTACCACTCCCAAACTGACTTGGTTGAGCACCAATTCTTCTTCTCCACCGGTGACTACCAACTGATCTCCTTCTGATAAATCAACGTAGGTTGTAGAGGTGGCTCCCCCAACGCGCAACATCGTGTTGACCTCGGTTCCCGTACCTTCACCTTGGGTGGTGACAGTATAGTCCAGATACATACCGGCAGTGGTTACCTCAGCGGACTTCACTTCGCTACAAGCGATAGCACCAAGGGCTATGAGTGGCATAGAAAAAATTCTGATGGTTGATTTGGGCTGTGACATTTTCATCTCCTCTTTTGTGATCATCAAACAGTCTAAATACTGGGACTATTCCCATTGGATGACTGTACTGTGATTGCTTTGCAATTTCAATGCCAAAATCTAAAGTTTCGATGGTAACCACTGCATTCCATACTGTTGACTAGATGTAGCACTCTCATTCTGCCCGTTTGCTTGATAGGCCGTAGACAAGGATATCCAACTGTGCCCCCATTGCTCATGCGGCCAACTTTCAGCCGTTTCAAACAGCAAAAAAGGATGATACACGGTGCTGGATTCGATCTGTTCTGCCAGTTGGCTAAGATGAGATTCTACTTGTGTGGGGGTTGGCATGGGTTGATGAGGTGGTATAAACTGCATCCAATACCCACCAAAAGGGACTGATGCTGGAAGGTTACCATCTCCGACCAAACCCAAAACCGAAAAGGCAGGACCATTGTGTTGTTGTAAAATTTCCAACATACTCTGTCCTTCTATACCAAGGAAACCCAATCGTTCTCGATACCATTGATACCCCAACAGTCGAGGATAGACGAACTGAACCTGTTGGCATAACCCCAACCCTTCTTGTGCCAAAACAGACCCAAAGACCTGTCCATCACCCGCTACAAAAACAAGTGAGTCCGACGGAAAGATTTCACAAGAGTCTTCTATCCACCGTTGCATACGTTGATCAAACCGTCCTGCAACACTGTAGTTTTGCATTGCCAATCCCAACGGCACCCCCCAAGAGAGTACACCCACAAGACGACCTAGACCATTCAGTTTGGACAACAACCAGCACCCTCCAAGGGTAACAAAGGGTATCCACAACACCATCGAGGATACAAAGAAGCGATTGCTATGCGATAAATACACAGGGGTGGTGGGTAAACCAAATAATGCAAGTATGACTACCGATGCCAATAGCC
>CAKZLX010000435.1 GCA_937127265.1 uncultured Pseudomonadota bacterium | reverse complement strand
CACCGATGGCAAAACAGCCAAGCCTGGATGTGACTGTGCTTATAAAAAAGCAAAAGGTGGAGATTCTGTCTGTAGTCACTTGCAGGCGTTGTGGATTCATTATTGTCGTGATCACATTTTGGGTGGAGACAATGGATTGCAATCATTGGCCGCCAGTTTGTTGGTGAAAGTGAGTGATGAGGAGCGAATGGGTCACCGTATCAGTATTCGTGGTAGTCGTGTCATTGATGAGTGGGGTACCATCGATGATTTGAATGGCGTTGCCAACAAACCAGAACGCCGTGTTCGTTTGTACCAACGCCAAGAAGATGCTTCAAAAGCCTATCAAAGTCGAATCGCAGAATTAGAAGGGGAAGGCTTTGTCAACGCAGGTTGATAGGTCTCAATCACAGAATTTACAAGTGGAGAAACAATCATGACAACAAAGAACATGAGTCAAGAGCAATTGGTTGCCCTGCAAGAAGAGATTGAAAAGTTGGGTGGACGTGAACAATACGTAGTTGCCGAAATCAAGCGTCGTGGCATCAAGATCGAAAAGCGGATCTCGTTGATTAAATTGGTCCGAAACGAGCAGGTGCGAGCAAAACAGTTGTTTCCAGGAACTGATCCAGAAGCACGTAAGCAGCAGGCAAAACATGTTGAGTCCAGAAAATCAGAATACATTCTCAATCGTCAACGTGAAGAAGAGATAAGGGCAGAATTGAAGCCTTTGACTTGGGCTGCCTATAAAGCAACCCACATCAGTCATTTGGGTGACGGTATTTATTGGAACGACGTGTTGCAACGTGACTTTTATGATGCCTTTAAAACCAATGATGAAGATCGTCGTGTGGACAATGATCTACCCGCTTTGGATACAGTAGAAGATTTGGTTGAAGCTTTCAAAGAAGTGGTTCCTGATATGGACGTACCCAAGTTACGTTGGTTCTGCTATCATCGTGATGTGGCTGAAGTTACCCATTACCGTACATTTGCGATTCCGAAGAAAAGTGGTGGAAAACGATACATTTCAGCACCGATGCCTCAATTGAAGTCTCTGCAAGAGTGGATTTTACGAAACATTTTGGTTC
>CAKZLX010000434.1 GCA_937127265.1 uncultured Pseudomonadota bacterium | reverse complement strand
AAAGGTGTTTGGAAAGACAATCCGAAGTTGGGACAATCCGCCAAGATTTACGATGCCAACCAAAAGTGGGTTGGTGAATGGGTCGCCGCTGATTGGGGTTACTCACACGGTGGACGTCTGGGACGATACTACTTCTCTCCAATCAACACCAAAGAGGCTACCGAGTGGATGAAGCCCGGCTCTGGTGATGGATTCTTGGTCTGGGACAAAAACGGTAACGGCATGATCGATGACAACACCGAGATGATGTCTGAATTCGATGAATACGGTAACAAGAAGTTCCAAAACGGTTTTGAGAAACTGGCCTTCTACTTTGATACAGATGACAACGGTGTGGTCAAAGGCGATGAACTCAAGAAACTGAAAATCTGGATCGATATTGATGGCGATGCCAAAACCGACAAAGGCGAACTGGTACCATTATCTCAACATGGTATTACCGAGATTGTCATTCCTGGTCACCACAAAATGGAATCGACCACCAAGATTCAAGACTGGAAAGGTGGTAACGCCAAGTCCTCTACGGCAAGCGTATCCCTCAAAGAAAACTCTGGCTCGACAATGGATGGATTGCCGACCCAAGTCATCGGTTCAGATGCTTCCACCATGATTGACAAAGGCACCTCTGGGGTTCGCATCCAATCACAAGCTCGTGCCCGCATCCACATCTATGACAAGAAAGCCGATCTGATGCCTACCTTAGATGCTTTGCATCAATCGGTCATTGAGCAAGTCGCCGCTGGCAAGTACGAAGCCCTCTCTACTGGCAAGTTACCCCGTGTTGGTTCGCAAATTGATATGCAAATCGCCGATTCTCAATCTTGGGCCAGCGACCTATTGCAAACCAGTTTGTGGAATACCGGTACCAAAGCCAACTTCGACACCTTACGCATCACCCTCTTGGAAGGTTGGCGTCCAGAAGAATTGGAATTTGACAAGACCGGTAAGGCCTTTGAAGTCTTCTTTGCCAATGAAGATGCCCAAGATGCCAAACGCAACGAGAACAAACCACCTGTTGTCGACAAGGTCAATTTCTCCAATACCAAACCTGCACCTGGCGATACCATCTCTGCCACCATCCAAGGTTCCGATCCTGAAAACATGGCCCTCAATTGGGAGTGGTTCTGGTATGGTCACGGTACTGAAGTTCGTGGAACGGCTGATGGCAATACCTTGAACCTCGGTTCCTTGCCTATCGCCAAAGATGCACCAAGTGGCAGTAAATATGGTGTTGAACTCAAACTCTCTGATCCCTTGGGTGGATTTGCAACCCACAAACAAGAGATTGATGCGGTTCAACCAAAACCACCGCAAATCACTTCCGCATCGGTACCATCCTCCACTGGTTCTGGAGCCACCATCCAAGTTCGTGCCAAAGGTACAGACCCCGACGGTGATGACAGCAAACTCTTGTGGAAAGTGCGTCCAAACGGAGACTCGGCGATTCGTGGAATGACCAATGTCGATCAAAAAGGTCCATCTTTCTCTTACGACATGTATTTGAAAAATCGTCAGGGTCGTTATGGAACAGCTAACTTTGTGTTCTCCCTCACCGATGAACAAGGTCTCTCCGTAGGAACCACCAAGTCTGTTCGCATGCGTCCCGATCCGATCATCTTTGACTTGAATGAAGATGGCAAAGTGGAAACCACTGGCGCGCCAACCATCGACAACAGCCAAGGCATCTTTATTGCCCCTGGTCTATGGGATGTCTCGGTACGCTCCTTGCCTTCCGACTATCGCTACACCATTGTAGACACCAACAATGCCAACGGTCGATTTACCGCAGGAACCTCTTTGAACGCTTCTGGTCGATGGGGTATCTCGGTTGAAAAACGCAATGCCCAAGGCAACTGGGAAGCGGTTGTGGCCACACCAAGTTTCAAAGACACCACTGGAACCATTACCGCTGGCGATGCCAAACTAGACTTGGTGCAAACGTCCGATGGTGGCTATGCCAACGATGGAAAAGGGGTGGTCTCAGTCGGTGGAGAAATGGTCGAGTTCGACATGAACCCACAACAGTCTTCTTGGTCTGATCGCTCATACACCTTCCGTCCAGGCTTGGGTGCTCCTTCTGCTAAAGGGGGTAAAGCCGAATACGATACTGGTAAAAAAGACAGCATCGGGGCGACTTGGTCTGAAGATAGTGGTAAAGGAACCCGCGCCAAAGTATTCAATGCCCAAGGTGAATGGATTGGAGAATGGTTGGGTGGTTCGAAACCAGAGTACTTCTACGGCACCCGTAAAGACAAAGAAAAAACACAGTGGATGGCTGGAAAAGGTGATGGTTTCTTGGTTTGGGACCACAATGGCAACGGTATCATCGATGACAACACCGAGATGATGTCGGAGTTTGATAAAAATGGAAACGCCGCATTTGCCAATGGTTTTGAGAAACTGGCACACTACTTCGACAAAGACGCCAACGGTATCATTGAAGGCAGCGAACTCAAAGGACTGATGTTCTGGGTAGATGATGGCGACGCCAAAACTGAAGCTGGTGAGTTACAACCACTCTCCAAGTTCGGTATTACCCAAATCATGGTTCCCACCAACAAAGACACCTTGCAAGGGGATTACACCAAGAAAGATCGTGAAACTCTCACCCTTTCTGGTGGTCAATACCAAGAACCATTGCCAGCCGTCCAAGACTACCCAACCGATCAGATCATTCCACCAAACCTTGATAACACCCCAGGTCGTGAGTTTGTCTTGGGTGGACAGGTCAAATTGGAATCGCACACTGAATATGACATTTGGCATCCAGGTGATAAACCAACTGTCGATAAAAATGTCAACAAGGTACACCAATCGATCAACGACGCCAAAGCCAATCAGATTGCCAGTGACATCTTCAACAAGATCATCCCTGTACAAAACAACACCGCTGATGTTGATGAAAAAGTCCTCGAACGCGAGATGCTTCAAGACTTGAATGCCCACCGTGAACAGTTGGAAATCGATCCTTTGCGTATGGATGTTACCCTATTGCAAATTGATGTCCAAGAGCAATTGCGTCGTACTACCCGTGCCAAAGGGCAAATCAACGAAAAGTTAATGTTAGCCTCCCCTCACCCTGATTTGAGAGACCTTGAAGCCAACATTGAGATGGATACCGAAATCAAACACGGTATTGTCGACCTCAATAAAGAATATGACCTATTCCCACAACTTCTACAGTTCCACCAGTTCTTTGCCCAAAAACAAGTCAAAGGCATCAAAGAACGGATGGAAAGTGGCGACATCAAGTTGCAAGCGACCGGTGCACAAGTCGACGAAAAGTCTGAAATGATGATGATTCTTGACGGCATCTACAGTCAGTTCTCTGAAAAAGACGTCGAGTTTGCCAACATTGAACTCAAACAGTTGGATATCGATCTCAAAGGTGAAAAGCGCATTCTCTCCAATGTGCAAGCATTGGATGCATGGTTTGCCACCGAAGATGCACAAGAGACCAAACGGGAAGAAAACAAACCACCAAAAGTGGACACGGTGACCTTCTCGGACAAAACACCTTCTCCTGGTAAGACAATCTCTGCCACCATCAAAGGTTCCGATCCTGAAAACTTTGACTTGGCATGGGAATGGACTTGGAAAGGCAAAGGGGTCGAGCAACAAGGAACCGCCACTGGTAACACCTTAAAACTGGATAAACTGAACACATCCTCCGAAGCCAAAGCCGGTGAAAAATATGGTGTCAGCCTCAAACTGACCGATGCTCTGGGTGCATACGTCACTCACAAACAAGAGATTGACGGCATCCAGCCAAAACCACCTCGAATTACTGGTATTAGTAGTCCTGGTATGGTCATGGAAGGTCGTGCATTTAATGTTTCAGCGACTGGAACCGATCCAGATGGCAATGACAGCAAATTACGATGGGGTTTCAGTGGTGCACAACGCAACAGTGATTTGACTGGTCCTTCTGGTTCGGCGACCTTGATCAATCGCTCTCGTTCTGGTACACGCACCATCCGCGTTTCTCTGACCGATGAACAAGGTTTAACAGCCTCCACCACCACCAGTTATCGTGCCTTTGCTCGCCCAAGCAGTGGCGGTAGCGGCGGTGGTGGCGACCCACTGATCTTTGACCTCAACCAAGATGGTAAAATCAACTTGGCAGGTGGTGTAGTGGCCCGCAATGCAACCAGTATCCCCGTTGGCTTGTGGGACATCAAAATCGGCTCTCTGCCTGAAAACCATCGCTATGTCATCTCTGACGCAAACTCTAGTAATGGAACCCACAAATCAGCCGTATCAGTCAACTCCTCTGGTCGCTGGAAAGTGGGCATGGAGTCCATGGACAAGAATGGTCGTTGGAACCCACTAGACATCTCTGCCAAGTTTGAAGGAGATAAGGGAACACTCCAAGCGGGCAAGATGACCTTGCAACTGGTTCGTACCTCTGATGGTGGCTATCAAGATGACGGGATGGGCTTCACCTCCGTCGGTGGTGCAATGGTCGAATTTGACATGCATCCAGACAAACAGTCTTGGTCCAAACGCTCTTTCACCTACCGTCCCGGATTAGGAGCACCATCGGCTGAAGGTGGTAAAGCCGTATACGATACTGGCAAAAAAGACAGCATCGGTTCGACTTGGCAAGAAACACCAAGCAAAGGAAACAAAGCCAAGATTCATACTGCTTCGGGCGAATGGATCGGGGAATGGATTGGTGGTGACAAGCCTGAATACTTCTATGGTACCCGCAAAGATGCTGAACGTACACAGTGGCTTTCTGGTGATGGCGATGGCCTTCTGGTGTGGGATCACAACGGTAACGGTATCATTGATGACACCACTGAATTGATGTCTGAATACGATACCAAAGGAAATCACGCCTTTGCCAATGGTTTGGAAAAGTTGGCACACTACTTCGACAAAGATGCCAACGGCGTGGTTGAAGCCCATGAGATGCAAGGACTGATGTTCTGGATTGACGATGGCGATGCCAAAACCGAAGAAGGCGAATTGGTTGCACCGTGGAAATTGGGTATCACCGAGATTGTGGTTCCTGTATTGCAAGAGAAGTTCGCCAAGCAAAACGCTGAAAAACTCTCTACCACCAGTACCAAAGAAGAGTGGAAAGCCTTTGAAAGTGCACAATCCAGTGGTTCAATCAGCCTCAGTGCCAGTGACTACAAACCAAAACGTACCGCGGGTCTGATTCAAGATGACTCCGTTCCTGTGGAACCAGAAGCCCTTGTGGAAACCACCGCCAAAGGACAACAGTCGGCTCCGATCAATGAAAACCACCCTGCGACTTGGCACGATGTCAAAGCCACCATCAAGGTAGAAACCCAAGCCATGATGGGTCTCAAAGGCAAAGATGCTCAATCGATGGAAGGCCAGTTGCCAAGTGCCCACCAACATGCCATCGACTTCTACATCGACAAACTGTTGCACCGTATCGAAACCAAACAAGTACCCGTCAATACCCAAGGCGCCCAAATTGATGCCAAAGACGAATTGCGTCGGATTTTGGACATCAGCAACTGGGGTATGGACAAGACCCAAATCATCGTTCGCAACGGTACCTTCAAACAGTTTGATATCGACTTCGACTATACGCAGGTTGAAGAAACTGAAATGAAGATTTGGGAGGTGTTCTTTGATCACGAAGACAAGGCCACTGGTAAAGGAAAGCGTATCGATCCGTTGATTCTAGACCTCAACCGTGATGGTAAGTTCGACATCACCGGTGCCAACCAAGAAGGTAATGGTAAGATTGACGGACCCACTGTCTCCTTTGACATTGATCCCAGTAAACAATCTTGGAAACTGAACTCTCCGGGTCACCGTCCGGGTTACTACGAAGGTCGTATGTCCAAGCATGTCGATCCAGTACCAAACGGTAAAGCCGTCTACAACACTGGTAAATCAGAAAGTACCAACAAACATGGTGAAGGACGTTGGACCGAAGACACCTCCAAAGGGGTCAGTGCCAAAATCTTTGATGCCGACGGCAAGTGGGTTGGTGAATGGGTAGCTCGTGACTGGGGTCGTTCACACCGCGGACGTATTGGACGCTATTACTTCTCACCACACGAACAAAACGAGAAAACCGAGTGGATGAAAGGCACCGGTGATGGATTCTTGGTGTGGGACAAAAACAACAACGGTATCATCGATGACAACACCGAAATGATGTCAGAGTTCGATGAACACGGCAACAAGAAGTTCCAAAATGGTTTTGAGAAACTGGCACACTACTTTGATGTGGACAACAATGGTGTGGTCAAAGGTGACGAACTGAAGAAACTCAAAGTGTGGATCGATGATGGTGATGCCAAAACTGAAAAAGGTGAACTGCAAACCTTAGCCTCTCAAGGAATTACTGAAATCGTGATTCCTGGTCACCACAAAATGGAATCGACCAGTAAACAACGCACAGAAGTGGAGAAAACCACCGCACAAAGTTTTGCGGGTACCACCTATGCGGATACCCCTGTGGAAGAAATACCCGATCCAGACAGCATCCAACTGTTACCGGACACCCAAACCGTCACTGCCAAGTCGGGTACGTCTGAGATCACCATCTCCTCCAAAGCAGAAATGACGGTATTCCGTCCTTCGAAAATCACCACCGACAAGTTCAAGGTGCTGCACGACTTTGCCTTGGGTAACGTAGCCCAAAACCTGGCCAATGATTTGAATGCCGGTAAAGTCAATATTGATAATGGTGTCTTGGGTGTAAACTTGAGCGTTGCTGAACGCGATGCCCAAACCAACTTGAAGACCATGCTCTATGCCGAACCAGCATTGGGTGTCTACAAGTCACTACAACTGTTGTCTTTAACTGGAAAATCAACGAGAACTGAAATCACCGAACGCAACCAACAAGTTGCCGAAGTCTTCTTCGCCACCGAAGATGCCCAAACCACCAAAACCCGTGAAAACAAACCACCTTCGGTTGACGGTATTCAGTTCAGCAACAGCAAACCACGTCCGGGTGATCAAATCACCGCCACCCTCAAAGGCTCTGATCCTGAAGACTTTGCGCTCAACTGGGAATGGTCTTGGGTTGGTAAAAATGTTAAGCAAGCTGGCACATTAGATGGCAACAGTGTCACTGCCGAAGGATTGAAGATTGACGAAAAAGCCTCAGACAACGACACCTACAAGATTCAAGTCAAACTGACCGATGAACTAGGAGCATCTGTCACCAGTGAAATGGCAATCGATGCCGTAAAACCAAAAGAACCACCACAAATCACTTCGATCAAAGGTTCTAGTCGTGTTCGACGCAACGATTATGGTCGGGTCAAAGTCACTGGAAAGGATGCCGATGGCAAAGACAATGACTTGCGTTGGTCATTTACGGCAACAGATAACCGTAAGACCAGTATCCTTGAGTCTAAGCGCGAAGGAGCTCGTGGCTCATTCACCTTCCGCAACAAAGTTGAACGAGATGCACCTTCTATCCAAATGACATTGTCCGACAAAGACGCTCTCACCGCAACTCGTATCTTTGCCTACCAAGCAGTCCGCAACAGTGATCCACTGGTCCTTGACCTCAACGATGATGGTAAAGTTGACTTGACTGGTGGTGAAGTTGCCAGTAAACCAGTTGCCTTGCCATCGGGTGTATGGAACATTCGGGTTGTGTCAAACAGCAACAACGCTCGATACATCATCAACGATGCCAACATTGGTAATGGCGCCCACAACGGTGACCAAAGGACCAACGCCAGTGGACAGTGGAAGATCGGCATCGAAACCGAGCAAAACGGCTGGCAAGCAGTAGAACCCATCATCCGCTTCACCAGTGAGACTTTGGCTATCATTTCGGCCGGTGGAATGGTTCTGGAGGCTACACAAACCAGTGACAGCAACCTCTACCAAAAAGGTGACATGAGCGTCAACTCTGTTGGTGGAGAGATGGTTGAGTTTGACATGCAACCAGATCGTTCGTCGTGGGAGTTCTCTTCACAAACCTACCGTCCAGGTATTGGAGCACCTTCATTACGTCGAGGTCAGGTCGTGTACGATTCTGGTAAAACTGAGAAGATCGGACAAAAATGGCGTGAAGACAGCAACAAAGGCAACAAGGCCAAACTGTTTAATGCCGATGGTGCTTGGGCTGGCGAATGGGTCGGTGGGGACAAACCAACCTACTTCTACGGTGAACGTAAAGATCAAGAAAAGACCCAGTGGATTGCAGGAAACGGCGACGGCATCTTGGTTTGGGATCACAACGGCAACGGCATTATCGATGATAATACCGAAATGATGTCTGAATACAACATCGAAGGAAAGGAAGTCTTTGCCAACGGCTTTGAAAAACTGGCACACTACTTTGATATCGATGAAAATGGTGTCATCACCGCCCAAGAGTTCAAAGGGCTTCGTGTTTGGGTGGATGATGGCGACGCCAAAACAGAAGAAGGTGAGTTGCAAACGCTTCAACAACACGGCATCACCGAAATCAGAGTTCCTATCGATGGCAACGACTTTGTTGGAGACACCACCAAACAAGAGATCACTGAAATCACCGATACTGGTTCTGCGGGACGTCAACCCCTCGAAGAAGAAGTCGAAAACGACAACCAAGAAGAGGACACCAAACCAATCTCCAAGATCAAAGGTACCCTTACCCTATCTTCTGTTGCAGGATTTATGCTGATGCCAGAAAAGGACAGTGGAAACAAAGGTTTTGATGAGCTCGACAAGAAACTGGCCAAGATCAAGACAGACAAGTCGTTAAACGAGGATGAACGCAAGAAAGAGCAAGAAAACTTGCAAAGTGAACGCAAGAAGCTTGAAGAACAACGTCATGCGATCATGCAAGATGCAGAAAGCGTATTCAACGCCCAACACCAACAAAGCAACGATGAAGTTCAATCCGCCATCGGACAAAAGTTGGTCAAAGGAATCTGGACCAGTGCTGATGATGTCTACAGCCATCGAAACGACATTGCCAAAGAATTGGAAGCCACCATCACCAGCAACACCAGTCATCTCCCATTGGCGGTCACCGACTTTGAACTGAGTACTTTGCGGGTCGACATTGTAGGCTCCAATGACCTACCTTCTCCAGAATCCATCGTTGTACTCGCTGAATCACTACAACAAAAGAGTGGCTTCAATGAAGACTTCTACTTGGCTTCTTATGCTGACGTTGCTCGTGCTGTGGAAAGTGGTCACTTCAAAGATGGTAGAGAACACTTTGATGAATATGGTGACAACGAGGGTCGTAACGGAGCCTATATTGGGGATAAATATGACTTTGATGAAGTCTATTATCTGTCAGAAAATCCTGATGTAGCAATGGCAATCATCCAAGGCCAATTCCGTTCGGGAGCCCACCACTTCTGGAGCAAGGGACGCGATCAGGGTCTGCAAAAGAACGAAGGCAATGCCGAATTGTTGAGTCGAATCGACTTGGATACCTCTCCTTATGAAAAGGCCACACAGTTGCCAACCCAAACCCGTCAGACCACCGATGGTGACTTTACTCTGGGATTTAGAAATCGTGGTTCTAGTGTGGAAAATCAGTTGGAAGGTCTCTTCAATGGAGACATCTATCCAGATGCCTACTTGGAGATTCATGATGCTGCTAATAAGATGGATCCTGAATCAAGACGAACCCTCAAGGCTACTACGCAACCACTGATCAACTTGGGTCGCGTCTTAGAACAGAGTGCTAGTGAGGCGTTGGAGAGTAAATCGGCTATCCCATCATTCATCACCGATAGCAACGCTGTTGCCGATGAACTGGCGTCTGTGGCTGAACAAATCGCCGAGTACCGTATAGCCAAAGAGCAACAAGCTGTTGATGAGCAACAAGCCGAAGTCGAATTCCTCAAAGAGTTCCGTGAAAATTGGCAAAAGCAACAAAGCGACCAATCCGATACACTCAGTAAAACAGATCTGTTTAAAGCCGTACAAGATGCCAATAAAGCCCTTGGACAAGAGAAACCAAACGCAACCCTGCTCAAAGGTTTGCGTGACATTCTAGAAGACGATAGCAAACCAAAGTCATAATGCAATCAATCGTCTGGATGAAAGGATAGACCATGAACAAAATTTTGTGGAACAGTGTCAAAACACCACTTCGTTACTTTTGGGTACCTGCTGGTGAAGAAGTCGATGTTGGAGAGTATTCGATTGAAAATGGGGATGGAGAAGAAGCCTCGGTAGATGTCTTATCACTAGCACCATTTGAAATCAGCAGTGAACAAGCCGAAGCCATCATGATGAAAGAATTGGAACACATGACCTCTGAACTTGGTGGGCTATTCAAAGGATTGTTTCATCTTGGTAAGCGAATGGTTAATTCCGAATTGCTCGAAGACGATTCTGAGGAGTGGGACTCCGATGAAGATTCCGACGAAGATTCGGATTTCGATGAGGATTCCGACAACCTAGAAAAAATCATTGAATTGTTTGATGAGGACTCGGATTTCGATGAGGATTCAGAAGAAGGAACACTCGAAGATTTGATTGCCCAATTTGGCAACGACCTTGAAGGTCCCCTATCGGAATTGCGTGACCTAATAGCCAAAGAAGTTGGCAACCTTGGACAAGAGTTGGACACCTTGGGTTCTGAAGCAGCCAAAGCGGTTGATGAAAATCCTGGTGCTGGTCAAGATATCTTACGAGAATTGGGACAGTGGTTAATCAATCTAGCCGATGAGAGAGATGCCGAAGAGTCCAGTGAAGAAGACCTTGTGGTCATGGAATTTCGCCCAAAAGATGCGAACAGTGATGAGGTTGAGGGCGAGGACAACTCTGTTACACTCCACGAGGACAACTCTGTTACACTCCACGAGGACAACTCTGATGATGAGCAAAATCTAGACAAAGAAGTCGAAGAGTCGAGTGAAGAATCATCAAGTGACTCGGAAGCCTCAAACGAAGAAGACAACCTGTCGGAACAAGCATCAGAAAATCAAGACCACACCGAAAATGTCCTCGACAACCCAAAAGATGAGGCTACAAGTAATCAAGATCCCGTCTTGCCATCCAGTGCCGAACTAAAACGCTTAACCAAAGCACAATTGGTCGCACTTGGAGCGCAGTTGGGTCTGGACATGAACCCCAAAGACCTTAAACAAACTTTATTGGATCAACTTGAAACCCTCCGTTGAAATTCTCTCTACTCTTGAAGCGATCTCCCCTCTGGAATGGGACACTCTGGTTTCACCAAACGACCCCTTTTGTACCCATGCCTTTCTCTCCACTTTAGAAACCAGTGGCTCCGTTGGTCAACAAAGCGGATGGCTACCTTGTCACATCATCATTCGAGAAGGAGAGCGCCTCGTGGCGGCAATGCCCCTTTACCTCAAAGACAACTCCTATGGAGAGTACATTTTTGACTGGGGATGGGCCGAAGCCTCGGAACGAGCAGGTATCCCCTACTATCCCAAACTGGTCTGTGCAGTCCCTTTCACACCGGCCACTGGTTCACGACTGTTGATACATCCCGATGAAGATGCTGCACATTGGAAGCCAATTTTGGTCAACGTCGCCAAACAAGTCGCCGACCAAACCAACGCCCATTCGATCCACTGGCTGTGTACCGATCACCCCACCCCACCCGATGACAGTGTACACCGCCGAGAAACCTTGCAATTTCATTGGCACAACCCACAGGTCTCTACATTTGAAGAATGGCTGAGCAAATTTAAAACCAAAGACCGCAAGAAAATCCGTGCTGAAAGACGAAAAGCCAAACAAGGAGTCGATCAGATTCAGTGTGTACACGGAAAAGACTTAACAGATACTCAAATTGCCACCATTTGGAACTGCTATCAGGACACCACTATGCGAAAGTGGGGACGTCCATACCTTCAACATGGTTTCTTTGCCTCTCTCAACACAACCTTGGCATCGCTAACACGGGTATTCTTTGCCTATAAAGATCAACAAATTGTCGCAGTATCATTGTGTTTTGAACGCGGTCAGCACTTGTACGGTCGATATTGGGGTTGCTTAGAGGACATCGATTCGTTGCATTTTGAACTATGCTACCACGCTCCAATAGAATACTGTCTTGAACACGGTCTACAAAAGTTTGAAGCGGGGGCTCAAGGTGAGCATAAACTCAAACGGGGATTGTTAGCGACCAGTGTTCACTCATGGCATTGGCTGGAACATCCTGGACTTCATCATGGTGTTGGAGAATTTTTACAGGAAGAAATCGCAGTCACCCAACAAAATATCCATGCCTACAACGCCCACAGTCCCTTAAAATCATGAGTCACACTGTCAAAATCCATCGCCATGCCGGCAATCATGTCACTGAACTGTTCGATACGGTCGCTAAAGAAGAACCATTGGAAATTCGAATAGAAGGTCGTTCGATTGCCGTACTGATGCGACAGCCTGATCAAAGCGAAGATATTGAATTGGTCACCGGTTTCTTGCTCACCGAAGGGGTGATTGAAGATGCCGATGATATCGATGCCATCCAACACATCGTCGACCCGAGCAACCCTCGATACAATACGGTCGATGTCATCTTGGCCGGTGGTGTTCCCGCCAAACGAAGACATGCTGCTGATCGGGCGCTGTTTGCCTCCTCATCCTGTGGTATTTGTGGAAAAGCCACCCAAGATCGAATCTGGCAACATTTCCCTCCGTTGTCAAAGCCTTGTACCTTACCGTCAAGCCAATGGATTTGTCAAACCCCATCCCAAATGCGGTTCGCCCAAAATCACTTTGCCAAAACCGGTGGTACCCATGCCGCAGCACTTTTTTCATTAGGGGGAAGTTTAATTGTTTTACGAGAAGATGTCGGTAGACACAATGCCGTAGATAAAGTTGTGGGGTGGGCCATCCAACAAGACTTGGACGGTCAAAATTTAGCGTTATTGGTAAGTGGGCGTGTGGCTTTTGAAATTGCCCAAAAGGCATTGGCTTTTCGCATCCCCTTGCTGATGGCAATTGGTGCTCCTTCATCCTTGGCGGTAGAACTCTGTCGGGGATCAAATGTTAGACTGTTGGGCTTCATCAAGGAACATGGCTTTAATCAATATTCCTAACCAACTTCTCCTTGTCTCATCATGTGGAACAATAAATTAAAAAATATTCTACAACGGTTCGTTAACGCTCCTCAAAGTGGCGAGATTGAAACGTTTTTTGCCGAGCACACACAGGCTGGATTGGACATTGATGCTACAATCGGGCTCAACGAAAATGACATCTATGATACCAATTCGAGTGTCACCTTTGAACCCATCGAAAGAGATCACAACGAACAAACGGCTCCCTATACAAACCTGTCACAAAAACGCTATCGCACCGTGGACACCTTGGGTCAAGGTGGAATGGCGACCGTTTGGCAAGTACAAGACAATCATTTATTGCGCACGGTTGCCCTCAAACAGTTACGAAAAGACAAAGCCGCTTCTGCCTACGAACAAGAAAGTTTTATGGTGGAGGCACAAGTCACCGCCCAATTACAACATCCGGGTATCGTACCGATTCACGATCTCCAACGCGATGACAATGGGAATGTCCAGTTTACCATGCGTGAAATCAAAGGACAGACCCTTGAGGATATCATTGATGCTGTCCATGAAGTCTCCACAGACTCTTGGCAAACCACCAAACAGCACTGGAATCTTCGACGGTTAATTGAAGCGATTGATAGTGTCTGCCAAACCTTGGCTTACGCCCATTCCAGAGGCGTCATCCATCAAGATATCAAACCGGCAAACATCATGATTGGGCATTATGGAGAAGTATTGGTCGTAGATTGGGGGGTGGCCAGAATCCAATCGTTGTATCACCCAGACCCAAACTGGGTACAGGTTCAAGCCACTTCTTCCTATATCGAATATAAGAGGGAGGCTGTATCCGGTACACCTCGCTATATGGCTCCTGAACAAATTTATGGGAACCCAGCGCACATGGATGGTCGAGCCGACATCTATGCCTTGGGCGTCACCTTGTTTTATATATTGACCAAAGAAAAACCCTTTTCCATGCCCCTCAAGGAAATCTTTAAGGTCAAACAAGAACGTGGACTTTCGCTCAAAGAGTGGATCGACAATCACCCAAGTGCCCTAGCGATTCCCACTGCACTGATCAACATTTGTGAACGGGCAATGGCACAAAACCCCGCTGATCGGTTTCAAGATGCCAAAGAAATGCAGCGCGCCTGCAAGGCATGGCTGGATGGGAAAGAACAAGAATCCAAAGCCCACGATATTTTACGAGATGTCGATAGTCTACAAGACAGTGTCCGTTCGTTGGAATTTGAAGCACAGGCGTTGATTGAACAACTCAACACACCCACTCTGGATGACACCACCCTCTCTGATGATTGGTGGCACAACTGGGTCGCCGTTCAAGATATTCAAGAACAAATCAGTGACCTACAAGACCTCATCTACCAAAAGGTGCAAGGGGCATCCCTATATACCACCAACATCCCAGCCATTTATGAACTGTTGGTAAAGTTTGAATATCAAGAGTACCTCCACGCACTGGCCGAAGAAAATCCACGGGCGATATCCTCAGGAAAAAGACGCTTTGAAACCTATCTGGCTCATCTCAGTTCAAATACTCAAATACATTGGAACAATCGATTATCATTGGATACCGCATCGTTACAGTCCAGAAAGAATGGTATTCACATTGATCGGATCAGCGAACAAGATACCCTCTTTGAAAGACTAGCGAAAAATACGATGGTTACCGTTGTTGGATTGGCCGGTATCGGAAAGACTCATTTGGCTTGGCAAGTGGCTACTGCATGGGCTAGAGAGCACCACTGGCAAACCTACTTCTGTGATGCTTCGGGGTGTACCACACTGCCAGGACTGTTACAGCGTATCGCCTCTGCCTTGGGGCTACACAAAGCAAAAACCAATCTGTATGGTCTCATCACCCGTATTCTAAATTGTGATCACA
The DNA here is from genome assembly GCA_937127265.1 of uncultured Pseudomonadota bacterium. GTDB lineage: Bacteria > Myxococcota_A > UBA796 > UBA796 > UBA796 > CAJWHX01. Next base: position 216 of record CAKZLX010000434.1, on the reverse strand, counting down.
TCCAAGTGTCACCACATCTGAAGGGCTCCTTTTTGATTGTGGACAATGCCGAAGAGTTGAATGCCAAAGCGATAAAACTGCTGTCTAAAATCCAGACGGACTGCCCAAATATACGCATCCTAGTGACCAGTCAACGGGTCTTAAACACCCCTAAAGAAGTCACCTTCACCATACCACCGATGTCCTTTATGAACGGTCTTGAACTGTTTATTCGCC